>JANXLW010000060.1 GCA_025354965.1 Betaproteobacteria bacterium | reverse complement strand
TGTTGCGGTAGTTGATCCTCAGGATGGTGGTGCGGCCCTGCGCCTGAATGCCCACGCTCTTGAAGCTGAACGGCTTGCTGCCGTCACGTGAGGTTCGGCGTTCGTAAATGCTTTGCGCGTCGTCGTACAGCACCAGCAGGCAGTTGGTGGTGGGGTCCACCATCTGCGTGACGAGTTTGAGCCATTCGGGTGCGAAATCGTGCCCCTCATCAATCAGCACCGCCTGGTACTGCCCGCTGGGTATCTGCTTGCGGTCTACCGCACGGATGACCCGGTCCACCAGGTCGTAAGAGAAGTTGGGACCCTGTGGTGGCAGGGCCTGCCCGGAGTATTTGAGTTGGTCGTAGCACCACTTGTGAAAATGCCGCGCATGCACCTTGCCGGCCAGGCCCTTGGCGTTCATCACCTTGTGCAACTTCACGCCCAGCGGCTCGTTAAAGCAGAGGATGAGGATGGGCTTGGTGGCGGGTGTGCTGGTCTGGGCCAGATACTCCGCGCGGTAGCCCAGAATCATCGTCTTGCCCGAGCCGGCCACGCCGTGGATGACACGGTGGCCTTCGCCCAGACTGCGGGCCAGCTGCTCTTGCTGCAGGTCCATCACTCGCATGATGTCGGGCAGCGCGGCGTCCGAATCGTTGTCGTCAAACAGCGCGCCCTGGCCATATGAACTGTGTGGCACCCGCACTTCGGGGAACATGATCCAGCGCACCCGGTCCATCTGCGGCAGGCTCATCACGCCGCGCATCAGGTGGGGGAACATGGCCCACAGCCGGCTTTGCAGTTCTTCAGGCACCACGCCTTCCAGCATTTCGTCCTGGCACAGAACGCGGTGGGGTTCGATGGCGTGGTGCAGCTCGGCCGCTTCAAACTGTTTGCGGCTGATGTTGCTCAACACCACGCCATAGCTCCAGGGGAAGGCCAGCTTGCCGGCGTGCGGACCTGCGGGTTGCACCAACTGGGCGTCGCGCTCCAGCGCCTTGACCACCTGGTGCGCGTACTGCCGCGCTTGCTCCAGCGGGTTGATGACGGTCTTGGGGCCGTTGTCCCCCATGATTTCCCAGTTCTGTTTGTCAGCCTGCAAGATGGTGGACAGCCGCCAGTCCTTCACCTCCAGCACCAGAATACCGCGGCGCGGGTGCAGCACGCAAAAGTCGGGGTGGGTGTTGCGCGGGCCCATGGGCACGTCGTACCAAAGCAGGTAGTCGTCGTCGAGCTTGTCTTGCAGCCGCTCAGCCAGCCGACGCTCGCCGCCGGTCATGCGTGGTAGGCAGGAGCCCAGGGCGGGGATCAGTGTGGCCATGTTGCGGCTATTTTGGCACCGCAGCAGTTTTGGGGATAGGCCCTTCGACAGGCTCAGGGCGAGCGGAAATCAAGCGGGCGTTCCCAATCGAGCGGCGGCAGCTCGTCGCTGGTGGCTTTGGGGGGGCACTGGGGTGGCGCTGGCGGTGGCTCTGGCTGCGTTGCGGCACCACTAAAGCCTGAAAGTCGAATCGCCCGAGCTGGTGCCCAAAGCCCTGGCTCCGCCCAGAAGCAGCGTGGTGGCGCAATGATCGTTCGAACGCTTGTCGGCGCAAATGGAGTAACCGCTTTTGCCTATTTATTTCCAACAAGCGCCGCGCGAATGGCCCGTTCATACGCGCCTGCTTCAGGCAAATTGGTTGGCGAGCTGAACGCTATTTGTACCTGCTGGACTGTCGTAGTTTTGGTTTGCAGCGCTTGGATAACCCTCGGTACACCGAGATTCACGGCGTCCTCAAGCCGCATGGGGATGAAAGTTAGCGAGTTATTTTTGAGAGGGTAATCCGCCAGCGTCGTACCCAGTCGATCCATGATT
>JANXLW010000050.1 GCA_025354965.1 Betaproteobacteria bacterium | reverse complement strand
CACGCGCTCATCGCGCGCCGTGAAGTTCCGTGCCATCGGCAACCTGGGCGGCCGCGACGCGGTGCGCGCCGAGTACCGCTACTTCTGGGACACCTGGGACATCAAGGCACACACCGCCGAGCTCGGTTATAGCCGCTACGTTGGCGAAACCTGGCTGGCCGACACCTTTGTGCGCTACTACAGGCAGCAGCATGCATTGTTCTATAGCGACAATGCCAGCACCGAGACCCTGTACGTCTCGCGCAACCGGCAACTCAGCAGCTTCAACAGCATGAGTCTGGGCGCAAAACTGGCCTACACGCTGCGCAAGGTGCCGGGCCAGTATGAGGTCAAGCTCAACGGCGCGTACGAATACCAGCGTTACAAATTCAGCGATTTCACCGACATCCGCAGCGGCGGCCTGTACGACTACAACGCCAACGTACTGCAGTTGTACGTGACCGCCACTTATTGACGAGCCCGACCCATGATCCATTGCCAGCGCCTTCTGATTGCCAGCCTTTTTTGCTTCGATGCCCTGTGCTGCTGCGCCTGGGGCGCTGACACCTCTGCGTCGGCGCTCACTGCCGCATCTTCTGCGATGACACCTCAGTTGCCAGCAACCGGCGAACCGGCAGCGCTCGACAACCGCATCCAGGACGTCAAGAGTGACGTCATCAAGCTCAACCGCGACCTGCTGGTGCTGGAAGAAGAACTGCTGTTCCCGGCCAACACGCAGGTGGCGCTGTTTGTGTCGATGGACGTGGGCAAGATGTTCGAGCTTGATTCGGTGCAGGTCAAACTTGATGACAAGCTCATTGCCAACTATCTCTACACACCGCTGGAGGTGCAGGCGCTGCACCGCGGTGGCGTGCAGCGTCTCTACCTGGGCAACCTGCGCAACGGCGAGCATGAGCTGGTGGCGTTCTTCACCGGCCAGGGGCCGCACGAGCGCGACTACAAGCGCGGCGCCACGGTCAGGTTTGAAAAAACCACCGAAGCAAAATACATCGAGCTGCGCATCCGGGACTCTTCTGCCAAGTTGCAACCCGAGTTCGACGTCAAGCTCTGGCAGTAAACAGCCATGCGCTTGTCACCCCGCCATCGTCTCACGCTGCGCCGGTTGGCTGCTGTGCTGTGGGCTGCGCAAGCAGTGTTCAGCGCAACTGCGCTGGCGGCCGCCAGCAGCGCCAGCGAGCCGGCCCATGAAATCAAAGACCCGCACTACGGCGATGCACTGTTCCACTTCTTTCAGGACCACTACTTCACGTCGGTGACGAACCTGATGGTGTCACAACATTTCGACCGTGTTGCCCACCACACCGAAGAGGCCGAGGTGTTACGTGGCGGCCTGCTGTTGTCGTACGGATTGGAGCGTGAGGCCGGGCAAATCTTTAGCCAACTGATAGCGCAGGGCGCTGCGCCGCCGGTACGCGACCGTGCCTGGTTTTATCTGGCCAAGATCCGCTTCCAGCGCGGCTACCTGGCGCCGGCGCAAGAGGCACTGAGTCATGTCGGTGACCAGTTGTCGCCCGAGTTGCAGGAAGACCGCGTGCTGCTGCAGTCCAACCTGTTGATGGCGCGCGCCGACTATGCCAGTGCGGTCAGACTGCTGGAGGGCGTGGATGGCAAGCTTCAGAGCGCACGTTATGCACGCTTCAACCTGGGCGTTGCGCTGATCAAGTCCGGTGACCCCAGCCGTGGCATGGCCGTACTCAATGAGTTAGGCCTGGCGACGGCCGGGACTGAGGAGCTGCGCAGTCTGCGCGACCGCGCCGACCTGGCGCTCGGTTTTGCCGCGCTGAGCGAGCAGCAGCCGCAAGCCGCTCGCACTTACTTTGAGCGCGTGCGCTTGCAGGGTCTGCAGTCCAACAAGGCACTGCTGGGGCTGGGCTGGGCGGCGCAGGCGCTGCATCAGCCCGAACTGGCGCTGGGTCCCTGGACCGAACTCGCACAGCGCGAGGTCAGCGACTCAGCGGCGCTGGAAGCACAGATTGCCATCCCCTTTGCCTACACCGAGCTGGGCGCCCACGGCCAGGCACTGGCGCACTACCAAAAGGCGATTGCCACCTTCACCCGAGAGAGTAGTGCGCTGGACGAATCGATTGCGGCGATCCGTTCAGGCACGCTGCTGGATGCGCTGCTGGCGCGCAACCCCGGCGCCGAGATGGGCTGGTTCTGGCAGATGCGCGAACTGCCCGAGTTTCCGCATGCGAATCACCTGGCGCAGTTGCTGGCGCAACACGAATTCCAGGAGGCTTTCAAGAACTACCGCGACTTGCGCTATCTGGAGAAGAATCTGGATGACTGGCGTGACAAACTCTCGGTCTTCGACGACATGCTGGAGACGCGCCGCAAGGCGTTTGCGCTGCGTCTGCCACAGGTGCGGGCACGCGCCAGCGAAATCGATCTGAGCGCACTGCGCACACGCCGGGCTGCAGTCGTCGCCGAGGTCGCGCAAGGCGAAGAGGCCGCGGACGGCGTGGCGTTTGCCGACGCAAAACAACTTGAACTGCTGGCGCGGGTGGCGAGCGTGCGCGCCGTTGTCGCCGACTCCGACCCCGAACTGCTGCCGGCGCGCGAGCGACTGCGACTCGCTGCCGGAGCGCTGAACTGGCAACTGGCGCAGGACTTTCCGCAGCGCTTGTGGGCGGCTAACAAGGAGCTGCAGGCCATTGCCGATCAGCTGGAGCAGGCGCACCGGAGTGACGCCGCACTGGCGCAGGCGCAGCGCGACGAGCCGCTACGCTTCGAGGCCTTCGCCAGACGCATCGCGGCACTCGATCCCCTGCTGCAGAGCCTGACGGCGCGGCTCGCCGCACTGAGCCAGCAGCAACAGGTGGCATTACAGGAGATCGCCGTCGACGAACTGGTACGCCAGAAGGAGCGTCTGGCCGGCTATTCGACGCAGGCCCGCTTTGCGCTGGCGCAGCTCTATGACCGCGCCAATGAGCAAACGCCGGAGCAGCCGCAAGGCAAACAGGATGCACAGCATGCGGCCAAACCCTAGCTGGGTCCTGCTGGCGCTGACCGTGCTGGGCATTAGCCTGCTGTGCGCCTGTGCCAGCCGCCCGACCGACAATGAGCCGACGCTCAAGACCCTGGCCAGCCGTCCGCCGGTGGTGATGCGGGACGTCGGCATTGCTGCCACCGAGGCACAGGCGATAGCGGCTTACACCCGATTCCTGGAAGCCGCACCGGAAGCACCCCAACGCGCGCAGGCGCTGCGCCGTATTGGTGATCTGGAGATGGACAGCGCTGACCGCGTCAGTGGCGAGATCGGCCAGGACCCGGACTACCGGGCGGCAATTGCGCGCTACCAGAGCTTCCTGAAAACTTATCCCAACGACCCGGGTAACGACCGCGTGCTGTACCAGCTCGCGCGTGCCTATGACCAGGTGGGTGCGGTCGACCTCGAACTCAGGACGCTGAACCGGTTGGTACAGGACTACCCGGCTACGTCTTTGCGTGACGAAGCGCAGTTTCGTCGTGGTGAACTGTTGTTCAGCGCCCGCGACTATGAGGCGGCCGAGAAAGCCTACACAACGGTGCTGGCGGCAGGCCCGGGCGGCCCCTACTTTGACCGCGCGCTGTACATGCAAGGCTGGGCGCAGTTCAAGCAGGCGCGCCTGGACGACGCATTGCACTCGTTCTTTGGCGTGCTAGACGTCAAGCTGGCGGGCCACCAGGACGATAGTGCTCTGGAAACTCTGGCGGGTTTGTCGCGCGCCGACCGCGAGTTGCTCGAAGACACTTTTCGCGTAACCAGTATCTGCCTGGCCAATCTGCAGGGCGGCGAATCCATTGCGGCCTATATCGACTCACCACTGCGACGCGGCTATGAGTTCCGCGTTTACCAGCAACTTGGCGAGCTCTACCTGAAACAGGAGCGCGTGAAGGACACCGCCGATACTTTCGGTCTGTTCGCACGGCGCAACCCGCTGCACAGCCAGACGCCGCTGCTGCAGGCGCGCGTGATCGCCATCTACGAGCAAAACGGATTCGCCAATCTGGCACTGGACGCAAAAAAGGAATACGTCGCGCACTACGGCGCCGCGGCTGAGTTCCGCCGCGCCAGCCCGCTGGCCTGGCAGGCGGCACAACCGCTGGTCAAGACCCACCTGGCCGAGCTGGCGCGGCACTACCACGCCAGCGCGCAGAGGAGCCGCGACACGGCTGATTACCAGGCGGCGGTGCGCTGGTACCGGCTTTACCTGGAGTCATTTCCGACCGACGGTGACGCGGCCCAGACCAACTTCCTGCTGGCCGAACTGCTGTTCGAGGACGCCCGTTTTGCGCAGGCCACGCTTGAGTACGAGAAGACCGCCTATGACTATCCGGCTCACCCGAAGAGCGCCGACGCCGGCTACGCTGCCCTGCTGAGCCATGCACAGCAGTTGAAAGCCGCCGAAGCCGCCACACCGGCGCTGCAGCGCGCCGGCGTGGCGAGCGCCTTGCGCTTTGCCCAGGCTTTTCCCGCTGATGCGCGCGTTGGCGCGGTGCTGGCCGATGCGGCGGACACGCTGTACGCGCTGCACGATGGCGACCAGGCCACGCTCATCGCACAACGCGTGCTCGATATGCAGCCGGCAGCCGGTGCTGCGCAGCGCCGCGTCGCCTGGACCGTGCTGGCACATAGTGCGTTGGAACGCGGCAACTTCGATCATGCGGAAAAGTTTTATGCCGAAGTGCTCAATCTCACACCGCAGAGCGACCCGGCGCGCAAAGACCTGGTCGAACGTCAGGCGGCGTCGATCTACAAGCAGGGCGAGCAGGCACGCGCGGCCGGCCAGTCACGCGAGGCGGTGGCGCACTTTATGCGCGTCGGCAGTGTCGCACCACTGTCGTTGGTTCACGCCACCGCCCAGTACGACGGCGCCGCCGCATTGATCGCCCTGAAAGATTGGGACGGCGCACGGCGCACGCTGGAAGATTTCCGCCAGCGCTTCCCGAACCATCCATTGCAGGAAGCGGTCGGCGCCAAGCTGGCCCTGGCTTACGTCGAGAGCGGCCAATGGGCTGGTGCAGCCGGTGAGTTCGAGCGCCTCGCGGCGGCCAACAAGGACCCTTTGCAAGCGCGTGACGCGCTCTGGCGCGCCGCCGAATACCATGAAAAAGCCGGCGCCCGCGCCGCCGCAGCGAAAACTTATGAGCGCTATCTGGCGCAGCACCCGCAGCCACTGGTGGCGGCGCTGGAGGCGCGCTATCGGTTGGCACACATGGCTCGTGAAGACGGCAATGTCAAGCACGAGTTGGCGCTCATGAAAGATATCTTTCAGGCCGATCAGATGGGTGGCACTGATCGCACGGATCGCACGCGCTATCTGGGCGCCAGCGCGGCGCTGGCGCTGGCTGAGCCGCTGGCCCAAGCCTACCGCAGCATCGCCCTCACCGAGCCGCTGCAAAAACAGCTCAAGCTGAAGAAGGCGAGGATGGAAGAGACCTTGAAAGCGTATGGCGTGGCGGCGGACTATGGCGTGGCCGATGTGACGACCGCAGTGACCTACCGCATGGCCGCGGTGTACCGCGATTTCGGCACGGCGCTGATGAGCTCGCAGCGGCCAAAGAAGCTGAAGAAGCTGGAGCTTGAACAATACAACGTGCTGCTCGAAGAGCAAGCCTTTCCGTTTGAGGAAAAGGCGACCGAGCTGCATGAGCTCAACGCCCGGCGCGCCGCCAGCGGCCTCTACGACCAGTGGGTACAGAGCAGCTTCGATGCCCTGCGTGAATTGCGCCCGGTGCGTTACGGCAAGA
>JANXLW010000036.1 GCA_025354965.1 Betaproteobacteria bacterium | reverse complement strand
GACCCAGCGTCACGGCCAGGCCCACAGCCAGAATAAAGAGCAGCATGCCGTAGGCAATACCGTCAAAGAGGATGGTCAGCATGAGGGTTCAACAATGAGTGGAAACAACGACCGTCTGTGGGGCGCGGCGACTGGGCAATGTGCGTGCGGTTTTGGGGTGAAAGCACACGCCCTGATTTACAGGTTCGGACCATGGCTGTTGCCGCGCCTTCCACCTCAAAGCCCGGTCACATTGCCCAATCACCACGTCACGGCGCTCAAAAACTGCTACTTGTTCTTGCCCGGATCTTTAACGTCCTTGATGACGTCAAATTCAACGTTGTAAAGCTGGCCCATTTGCTTCTCGACCTTGCGCAGATAGATGTTTTGCACCACGTCACGCGTTTGCGCATCAATGAACATGGGGCCGCGCGGGCTCTCGAAAATCTGCCCCTTCATGGCCGCCAGCAGGGCGTCGCCGCCGCCCTGCCCCTTGGTGGCCTTGAGCGCCTCGTAAATGACGCGCATGCCGTCATAGCCACCGACCGCCATAAAGTTCGGGCGCATGCCCTTGTTGGCCTTGCCAAAGGCCTCGACAAACTTCTTGTTCAAGACCGACGG
The DNA here is from genome assembly GCA_025354965.1 of Betaproteobacteria bacterium. Classification (GTDB taxonomy): domain Bacteria; phylum Pseudomonadota; class Gammaproteobacteria; order Burkholderiales; family Burkholderiaceae_C; genus Rhodoferax. Next base: position 1,380 of record JANXLW010000036.1, on the reverse strand, counting down.
ATGGGATGCCGAGTAATGGTGCGAAGTGACCACGCCCAGGGCGCCGTCGCCCATGTCGTTGAGCTGGTCGTCATCGGTCACGTCACCGGTGCCAATAAGCTTGATGCCGGCCTTGTCCATGCCGCGCTCCAGGAACTGTTTCATGACCGCCGCACCCGCGCCCGAGGGAACGAAGACGAACAAGGCATCGGGTTTGAGGTCGCGCACCTTTTGCAGGAAGGGGGCAAAATCGGGGTTGCGCAGCGGCACCCGCAGCGACTCTGACACCTGGCCACCGCTGAGCACGAAACGCTCTTTGAAGTATTTTTCGGCATCAATGCCAGGGCCGTAGTCGCTGACCAGCGTGACCACATTCTTGATGCCGTTCTTGGGCGCCCAGTCGCCCATGGCAACAGCCGCCTGCGCCAGCGTGAAACTGGTGCGCACCACGTAAGGCGAGGCTTGCGTGATGCTGCTGGTGGCAGCCGCCATCACCACCAGCGGGGTCTTGGACTGTGTAGCAATCGGTGCGGTGGCCAGCGCGGAAGGTGTGATGCCGAAGCCGGCCAGCACGTTCACCTTGTCGTTCACCACCAGCTCCTGCGCGAGGCGTTTGGTGACGTCCGGAATGCTGGTGTCATCCTTGACGATCAGCTCGATTTTTTTGCCGGCAATGGTGTCGCCGTTTTGCGCCATGTAGAGCTTGGCGGCGGCTTCAATCTGGCGTCCGGTAGACGCTTGTTGCCCGGTCATGGGCAGGATCAGTCCAATCCTGAACTTGTTGTCCTGAGCTATTGAATTTGCGGCGGCCAGTGCGGCAACGGCAAGCGCTGTGACGTGAAGGAATATTCTTTTGTGCATGTTATGTCTCATCAAGAATGATCGAATTCAGAACTGTTCCCTACTGTGACGGCAAAATCAGCCTGCCGCAATAGAGATTTCGGACTGTTTGATATAACCGTTTGCAATAGCTCGGCGCCAGAACTCAAGCGTGGGGACAGCAAGCCGAAACCAGTGTAACGCTGCTTGCCATGCGCTTGCCAGCAATGCTCTAACATCCGGATTTTGACAACTACCACACACAAATCCCATGAGCCAACCGATCGTCAAGTTACCCGCCCACTTTGACCACGTGGGCAGCTTTTTGCGCCCCAAATACCTGCTGGAGGCACGCGAACAAAAAGCCAGCGGCGCCATCAGCCCCGAGCAATTGCGCCGGGTAGAGGACAAGGCCATCGCCGAGATCGTGAAGTTTCAGGAGGATGTGGGCTTGAAGAGCATCACTGACGGCGAGTTCCGCCGCACCTACTTTCACATCGACTTTCTGGAGCAGATTGGTGGCGTCAAGACCGACATCCCGGTCACCATTCAAAGGCCCGACGGCACGCAGGAACTGGCCCC
>JANXLW010000383.1 GCA_025354965.1 Betaproteobacteria bacterium | reverse complement strand
TTGACGACGTAGTCCGCAATCGCCAGCGCACTGGTCAGGCCGGGTGACTCAATGCCAAACAGGTTGACCAAACCGGGCACGCCGTGGTCCGCCGATCCTTGAATCAGGAAGTCACTGGCGGGTTGATCTGGCGCATGAATTTTGGGTCGGATACCGGCGTAACCTGGCAGCAGCGCGCCGTCTTTGAGCGCCGGCCAGTACTTTCGTACCTCGGCATAAAACGCATCGCCACGTGCCGGGTCCACCGTCAGATCATCGGCAGAAATCACCCATTGCACATCGGGGCCGAACTTGGCCTGGCCACCCAGGTCCAACGTCAGGTGCACACCCAAACCGGCCGCCTGCGGCACCGGATAAATCAAATGGGAAAACGGCGCGCGCCCGGCAAAAGTGAAGTAGTTGCCCTTGGCAAAATAGGCTGGCGGCACATGACGCGGGTCCAATCCCTTGAAGCGCTTGGCCAGCACCAACGCCCGCAAACCAGCGGCATTGACCACCTTGTTTGCCTGCAGGTTAGTGCCGTCTGCTGCCGTCAAAACAATAGCGGACGGCGCGCAATCGGCGTAATCCAGGGCTGAATTGAGAACCACCAAACCAGCGGCATTCTCGATGTCGCCCTGCAGCGCCAGCATCAACGCATGACTGTCCACGATACCGGTGCTGGGCGAGTAAAGCGCCGCCTGGCAAGTCAGTTCGGGCTCCAGGGCTTCCGCTTGCGCAGCGCTCAGCAGCCGCAAGTCGTTGACGCCATTTCGCGCCGCCTGCTGCTGAATCTGCTGCAACGCCTGCGTTTGCTCCAGGGTGGTGGCGACTATCAGTTTGCCGCAACGCCGATGGCCGATGCCGCGCTCAGCGCAATAGTCATAAAGCAAGTGTTTGCCCTGCACACACAAGCGGGCTTTGAGTGAATCCGGCGCATAGTAGATACCGGCGTGAATCACTTCGCTGTTGCGCGAGCTGCTACCGGTGCCGATGGCCGACGCCGCCTCCAGCACCATGACCTCGCGCCCGGCCAGCGCCAGTGCGCGTGCCACCGCCAGGCCGACAACACCGGCGCCGATGACAACGCATTCGACCTGATGCATCGGCAATCTTATTGACAAAACGCGGCGCAATTCATTAACGCGAATTATGACCGCTGGACTAGCTGTCGATGAGCGCAAAAGATTGGCTGCCGTTTTTTTCCGATGCGACAATGGCTCGGCAAGCCGGCTTGGCAAACCACGGCGGCAACCGATACCACACACACCATGGCTGAAGCGCAAACGCTCACAATCACCACTCTCGACCAGCATCGGTTCGATGCAACCCTCCATCTTGCTGATGATCCGGCTTCACCGATACTGATATTTCTGTCGGCACTTGGAACGCCGTCCCGCGTCTATGGACGTTTTGGCCGCGAAATGGCCATGCACGGCGTTCAAGTTTGCACGCCCGACTGGCGCGGCATTGGCAGCAGTTCAATTCGCGCCGGGCGAAAAGGCGACTTTGGCTACCGCCATCTGATTGAGTTCGATCTGGCGTCCTTGATTGAAGCCGTTCGCCAACGCTTGCCGACAGCGCCAATCTGGCTGGGTGGCCATAGCCTCGGTGGACAGTTGGCGCTGCTCAGCGCGGCCGCCAGTCCAGGCGCCATAGCCGGCGTGGCACTCATCGCCAGCGGCAGCGTACATCTGCCCTGCTACTCAGGCAAGTTACGCATGGGGGTGCGCTCGCTGGTCTATTTGTCACGCGCTGTCAGTCCCTTGCTGGGCTATTTTCCGGGCTCCCGAATAGGATTTGGCGGCCGGGAAGCTGCCAGTTTGATGCGTGACTGGAGTCATGTAGCGGTGACTGGCGAGTATCGACCGTCTGGATCGGCTATCGACTATGAGAAAGCTTTGTCTTCGCTCAAACTCCCAATATTGGCGATTACCTTTGCGGCAGATGCATGGTCACCCGCGCTGGCTGCTGAAAGCTTGTTGAAGAAGCTGCCAAAAAACTCTGCCATTCATTGGCACTGGAATAATTCAGACACTGCCGGGCTGGCGGTCGATCAC
>JANXLW010000457.1 GCA_025354965.1 Betaproteobacteria bacterium | reverse complement strand
CACCTGGCCCATGGTGGCCGCGGTTGCCAGGGAGGAGCCGCAGATGGCGCCGAAGCCGGCGCAGGCGCCGATCGCTGCCATTGCAATGCCACCCTTGCGGTGCCCGATAAAGGCGCTAACGAAGCGGAACAGGGAACGGCTCAGCCCGCCGTGCGTGGCAAATTGCCCCATCAGCAGGAACAGGGGAATCACCACCAGGTCGTAATTGGAAAGACGAGCGTAGGCCAGATTTTTGAGCGAGTTGAGCAGCACGCCAGTCTGGCCGCCAGTGAGATAGAGATAGCCGCCGCCACCCGCGATGAACATGGCCACTCCAATCGGTACCCGCAGCACCAGCAGTGTCAAGAGACCGCCGAAAATCAGGAAGCCAAGCTGAGTTCCGCTCATGATTTCTTTCCACCTCGGGTCCAGGGATGCCAGCACATGTAGAAACCAGCTAGAGCCAGCAGAGTGAAGCTCGGCACCATCAGCGCCTGCGCGATCCATACCGGCAGCTCGAGGATGGCAGAGGACTCGCCGGCTTCTCTCAGGCTGATGGCACCCACTGCGGTGCGCCACGCGAGCAGCGCGCCCAGTAGGCCGACCAGCAAGGAGCCAACCGAGTCCAGAAAGACGCGCCTGCTGCTGGTCATGTGCGCCGTGAAGAAATCGACCTTGACGTCGCCGTGCATCAAATGGCAGTGGGCAAAGAAGGCGGCTGACCCGAATGCCGCTGACAATTGCAACAGCTCCACATCGCCCGGCACCGGGGCGTTGAATAATTTACGTCCGACAATTGACACCACGGACATGATCACCAGCGCAATGAATACCATGCCGCCGACATAGGCAAACCATTTCGCCAGCGCGAACAGCAGGCGTCCATAGGATCCCCGTTGTTCATTTCCGGCCTGGGGATCCGGAGCGGAACTCTCTTCCTCCTGCATTCTTGTCTCCTCGTATCATTTTTTGCAGAACCTTCTCAGGTGCAAACTGAGACCTGTTGTCGGCGGGGTGTCCAGGGTCGAAAGTAGCAATTCGGGCACCAGAGAAGCGGCGTTAAAGATCTTTTCAAGATAGTTGTAAAGTGGTACAACAATACCTTTATTACAAGGATTTGCGCATAGTACATCAACATGGCTTCATCGATTCGTCGTTTTTTGTGCGCCTTTCCGCCGCTTACTGCATCGGAGCGATCTGCAACGATGCAAGTCACCGGGTTGAAGCTGCCGCTACCCGACAGCCATCGGAATGAGGATTTCTGCCCGCCTGGCTACGCTAGCAAATCTGGCTGCAATTGTTGGTTTTTGCTGGTAAACCCCGGGGTGGAGTTGGGCCACAACTGCTTAAGATGCACGCTTGCTTAGCATATTGAAATTAACATGAACGACGATAGGGGTAATATTTCATGCGCTGGAGTGGTCTGGTTATGGACCGACTTCTTTTCGGACGAACCGGGTGCCGTGCGGCTTGACCCAGTAGCGCCGCCCTCAGTCCGCCGCACAGGTTTCGCTTGCAAAACTTTATTAACTGGAGAGAGACAATGACCTTCAATAAATTCCTGCCCCTGCTTGCCGCGCTGCTGGTTACCACGCTGGTTCATGCTGACATCAATGTCGGCGTCACGGTATCGGCCACCGGTCCCGCCGCTTCCCTGGGTATTCCCGAAAAGAACACCATCGCCCTGATGCCCGCCAGCATTGGCGGGCAAAAAATCAATTACATCGTGCTCGATGACGCTTCCGACACCACTGCTGCGGTCACCAATACCCGTAAGCTGATCAGTGAATACAAGGTCGATGTGATCCTGGGTTCAACCATCACACCGGCCTCGCTGGCCATGATCGACGTGATCGCCGAGGCGCAGACGCCGATGATTTCGATGGCCGCTTCGGCCCGCATTGTCGAGCCGCAGGATGCCAAGAAGCGTTGGGTTTTCAAAACACCGCAGAACGACATCATGATGTCGTTGGCAATCGCTGCTCACATGGCCAATAGCGGCATCAAGAGCGTCGGATTTATTGGATTTTCCGATGCCTATGGCGAAGGTTGGTATCAGGAATTCAGCAAGATTGCCGCCATCAAAAACATTCAAATCGTCGCCAACGAGCGCTTCAACCGCACTGACACTTCGGTGACTGGTCAAGTACTGAAAATCATTGCCGCCAAACCCGACGCGGTGCTGATCGCGGGTTCCGGTACACCGGCCGTGCTGCCGCAGCGCGCGCTCAAGGAACGTGGCTATGGCGGCCAGTTCTACCAGACGCACGGTGTTGCCAACAACGATTTTCTGCGTGTCGGTGGCAAGGACGTCGACGGAACCTATCTACCCTCCGGCCCGGTGCTGGTGGCGGCGCAACTTCCGGCCAGTCATCCACTGAAGAAATCGGCTCAGGAGTACGTCGCAAAATACGAAAAAGCCTACGGAGCTGGTTCGGTGTCGACCTTCGGCGGACACGCTTGGGATGCCGGCAAGCTGATGGAAGCGGCGGTTGGTGTGGCGCTGAAAAAGGCCAAGCCAGGCTCGCTTGAGTTCCGTATTGCCCTGCGCGACGCGCTGGAAAGCGTGAAAGAGGTGGCCGGCGCGCACGGTGTCTTCAATATGTCGGCGACTGACCATCTGGGGTTGGACCAGCGCGCCCGCGTGATGGTCAAGATTGAGAATGGTGGCTGGAAGTACCAGCCCTGATGGACGGCCAGATCGCCTTGTTGCTGGCGCAGGACGGCCTCGTCAACGGGGCGGTTTATGCCTTGATGGCGCTGGCCTTGGTGCTGTTGTTTTCAGTTACCCGGGTGATCTTTATCCCGCAGGGTGAGTTTGTTGCGTTTGGCGCGCTGACGATGGCGCTGTTGCAGGCCGGTCGTGCACCGGGCACCCTGTGGCTGCTGCTGGCATTGGCGGCGCTTACCTTGCTGGTGGAAGCGGTACGGCAGCAGCGCGGTGTGGCGGTCGACTGGACTTCGACCGCTGTCTGGGCGGTCCTGGTACCTGGCCTGGCGGCATTCCTGGTCCTGGTTCTGGCCCCGGCTTCCATGCTGGGACAAGCGGCCATCACTATGCTGATCATCACGCCTTTGGGTCCCCTTCTGTACCGCCTGGCGTACCGACCGCTGGCGCATGCAACGGTATTGACCCTATTGATTGTGTCAGTCGCCCTGCACGGTGTGCTGGTTGGTTTGGGGCTTCTGTTTTTCGGTGCCGAGGGCTCGCGTACTCCAGCGTTTTCAGAGCTGCGTCTGGATCTGGCTGGTATTGCGATCAGCGGACAGTCACTGGTGGTGATGGGAGTGGCCAGTCTGCTGGTGATCCTGATGTTCCTGTTTTTCGAGCGCACCATTGTCGGCAAGGCCTTGCGTGCAACCGCCATGAACCGGGTTGGCGCTCGGCTCATGGGTATTCCGACAGAACTCTCGGGTGACCTGAGCTTTGCGCTGGCCGCGTTCATCGGTGGTGTATCGGGCCTGCTGATCGCGCCCTTGACGACTGTTTACTACGACACCGGTTTCCTGATCGGTCTGAAAGGTTTTGTCGCCGCCATCATTGGTGGCCTGGCCAGCTACCCGTTGGCACTGGTCGGCGCGCTGCTGGTGGGTTTGCTGGAGTCGTTCTCTTCGTTTTGGGCTAGCGCGTTCAAGGAAGTCATCGTCTTCACCTTGATCATTCCCGTCTTGTGGTGGCGATCGCTCAACAGTCGCCATGTTGAGGACGAAGAATGACGCAGCGTCAACTCATGCTGTCAGCTCTGACCCTGTTGTTGGGTGTCTGGGGCTTCCTGCCCGAGTTCACCATAACGATGCTGAACTACATCGGTCTGTATGCACTGGTCGCAGTGGGCCTGGTGATGCTCACCGGCGTGGGCGGAATGACCTCGTTTGGTCAGGCCGCTTTTGTCGGCCTGGGTGCTTATGCAACGTCCTGGTTTTGCACTGCACCGGCCGCTGCTTCGCTGGTCGGACTGGCACCTGACTCGGTTGGACTGCCCTGGATCGGACTTGTGCTGGGACTGGTTTCAAGCGCCACCGTCGCCTGGCTTCTGGGCTCGGTGACGCTGCGACTGTCGGGCCATTATCTGCCGCTGGGCACCATTGCCTGGGGTTTGAGTCTGTACTTCCTGTTTGGCAATCTTGAATTCCTGGGCGGCCACACGGGTCTGGCGGGCGTGCCTGTCCTATGGGTGGGGACCTTTGCCTTGCATTCGGTACGCCAACTCGGACTCTTGACCTGGACCGTATTGTTGCTGACCTTGTGGGCGTTGCACAACCTGCTGGATTCGCGCGAAGGCCGGGCCATTCGCTCTCTCAAGACGGGGCGTGTCATGGCCGAGAGCATGGGGGTGAACACTGCCCGTTATCGCATCAAGGTGTTTGTGCTGGCCGCTCTGCTGGCCAGTCTGTCTGGCTGGATGTACGCGCACTTGCAGCGCTTCGTCAACCCCACACCCTTCAATCTGAACATTGGCATTGAATACCTGTTCATGGTGGTCGTGGGTGGCGCCGGCCACCTTTGGGGGGCGGTGCTGGGAGCGGCCTTGATTACGCTGATGAAGCAATACTTGCAGGACATTTTGCCGAGTCTGCTGGGCAGCAGCGGCAACTTTGAGGTGATCGTCTTCGGGCTTCTGATGTTGCTGGTTTTGCAGCGCTTCCCGGAGGGTTTGTGGCCCAGCCTGGCACGCCTGGTCAATCGCTATCTGCGGCCGAAACAATTGACCAGCACTGCGGTGGTACGGGGACTGGTTGAACGCAAGCTTCCCGAAACAGGCACCGTGGTTCTTGTCGCCAGGGAGGTAAGCAAGCGCTTTGGTGGCTTGCTGGCCAACAACAAGATAGATCTGCATGTTCGGGCTGGTGAAATTCACGCCCTGATTGGTCCCAATGGCGCCGGCAAGAGCACTTTCTTCAACCTGATATCGGGCGTCGATGACCCCAGTACTGGCTTGGTCAGCCTGCTCGGGCGGGATATGCGCGGCCAGTCTTCGCGCGCCTTTGCCGCCGGTGGCTTGAGTCGCACCTTTCAACATGTGCGGCTGCTCGGACCACGCAGTGTTCTTGACAATGTCGCCCTCGGTGCGCATCTGCGCGGTCACAGCGGCTGGATCGCCTCCATGCTGTGTCTTGACCGCGTTGAGGAAGCCGCTTTGATGAGTGAGGCGCGGCGCCAGATCGAGCGCTGCGGCTTGGGTCCGCAAATGCGCGAGACGGCAGCATCATTGGCATTGGGGCAACAACGGATTGTCGAGATAGCCCGCGCGCTGACCGGACAACCCAGCGTGCTGTTGCTGGACGAACCCGTCGCGGGCTTGCCGCACATGGAGAAACAGGCGCTCGCCCGGCTGCTGACGCAACTGCGCGATGAGGGCATGGCCATTCTGGTGGTGGAACACGATATGGAGTTCGTTATGAACATAGCCGACCGCATCACGGTGCTGGAGTTTGGCCAGGTGATAGCGCATGGCGCGCCGGCTGAAGTACAGGTCAATCCCAAAGTACTGGCGGCTTATTTGGGTGGTGCAGATGAGAGTTGATGGCATGCAGCAACCGGTCCTGGAACTCAAACACTTAAGCGTTTGTTATGGTGTGGTGGAGGCCGTGCACCAGGTCAATCTGGTCGTCTACCCGGGTGAAATTGTGACCGTCATCGGACCCAATGGAGCTGGCAAATCAACGCTGCTATCGGCGGCCATGGGACTGCTTCCAAGCGGCGGTGAAATCTGGCTTGATGGAAGTCTGATACGCCGTCCGACGGTCCATGCATTGGTGTTAGGTGGCGCCGGTCTGGTGCCCGAGCGGCGCGAATTGTTTGGCGAGATGTCGGTCGAAGACAACCTGCTGCTGGGTGGTTTTTCCCGTTGGCGGCGCGGCTTGCGTGACCAGGCCGCTGGTCGCGAAGAAGTGTATGCCATCTTTCCCCGCTTGCAGGAACGGCGTACCCAAAGGGCTTCGACTCTGTCCGGCGGTGAACGGCAGATGCTGGCCATTGGTCGCGCTTTGATGGCCAAGCCCAAGTTGCTGATGCTCGACGAACCGTCCTTGGGGCTGGCGCCGAACATCGTGCGCGAGGTGTTGCAGGTGGTGGTCGGTCTGCGTCAGCGTGGCGTCTCCATCTTGCTGGTGGAGCAAAATGCCCGCGCCGCCCTGGCGGTGGCGGATCGGGCCTATGTGCTGGAAATGGGCAGTATCGCCCTGACCGGAAACTCAAGCGAGTTGGCCAGTGACCCGCGCATCATTGAGACTTACCTGGGCATTGGCGGCCGCAAGACCGCTCCTGCCTGATGCCGCTGCGCTGAGGGCCCCATCAGCCAGATCCTTCAAGCAGGGTCTGTGTGCGAACAGCGCAAACCGCATCAGGCAGCCTTGGCTTGTTTGGCCTTCAGGCGCTGCGCGGTTCTTTCAAGGCCGACAACAAAACGGCTGTGTTTGCCTCGCGCCACCTCTTCAATCGCATCACGAACGTCGAAGTCGAACGTGACGGCGTTGCCGTTGACTTCCGCGATATTGACCGTGATCTCGACCCACATGCCCAGCAGCGTGGCGCCGACGTGGTCAAGCTCAACGCGGGTACCGACTGAATCTTTGCCAGCGTCGATGTGCGCCAGCAGCAGATCACGGCAGGCCATCTCCACATCGTAGAGCAGGTTGGGTGTGGAGTAGACGCGGCAGTCTTCCCCCATGAAACTGATGGTTCGTTCACGGTTGATGTCAACGCGGCGTGTAGCGCTCAGGCCGACTTTCAATGTATCACTCATGATTCTCCTCGGTGTTGTGGGTTGTCATAACTCAGAAGCTTGCGCGTGGATCACCTCGGCGGCCAGCCGTGCCTCCACATAGTGCGCCAGCGCCCGCGTGCCGCGCGCGCAATTGCGAAAGACGCAGACGCCCTGGTCCATCAGACCGGCGCACAAGGCGTCATACAGGTGACCACCATCGACGATGCCGATGATCGGCTTGTCGTGCTGTGCTACCAGTGGCGGCATCAGGTGCAGCGTGCTGTTGGGATCGCTGAGGTCGTAGCCGGGGCGCAGCGTGCTTCGTTCCAGCGAGCGTACCGAAGGCGCGGTCGGGTCGAGGCCGACCACCACGGCGTCAATCTGGGGGTCTTGCGCAAAGGCGTCAACGATTTGCAGATGCGCCTCGTCATCAGCTCCGGGGTTGATGTCGATCGGGTTGCGCACTTCCACCAGCGACGCCAGTTTCTTGGCCAGCAAAACGGCCTCGACGCGCTTGACGCTGTCTTCTTGCAACTGGCCCATTTGCAGTGAAAAGCTATCGGTATGAATCGCATCGGCCATGCTGACAGCCTCAAAGCCAGCGCCGCTGATGGCGCCGAGACGGTTGCCTCCGATCTTCTTGTGGTGCAGCGCGCCGGCCATGTAAAAGAGGTCGTCGAAGCTGTTCACGTCTTCGGCCACGATGGCGCCAGCCTGGCGCATGGCGGCCTCAAACAGGGCCGGGTCACCGGCGATCGAGGCCGTGTGCCCCATCACGCTGGCGCTGCCGGGCAGGGTCTTGCCGGCCTTGTAGACCACCACCTGTTTACCGCTCAGCACTGCGGCGCGCACGGCGCGAGCAAAGTGCAGTCCGTCCAGATCCTTGAAGCCTTCGATGTAAATTCCGATGGTTTCGATTTGCGGGAGCAAGGCGAAATAGCTCAGCAAGTCCCCATGCGTGAGGTCGGTCTGGTTGCCCAGTGCCAGCATGTAGAGCGGATCGAGCCAGGGGTTCTGGCTCAGGCGCGTGATCATGAAGGCGCCGCTCTGGCTCAACATAACCGAATTGCGCTGCGGCTTCTTCTGTGGTTTGGGCAAGCGTTCCAGCGGAATGAACCAGGAATCGTAGGTGCCGGGGTGCGAAACCACGCCCAGACAGTTGGCGCCCAGGAAGATCGGGCCACCACCGGGCTGGCCATGCGCCGCGTTGATGCGCGCCATCATCAGCGCGGCCGGCTGGCGGCTGTTGGCGGTTTCGCCCAGACCGCCGGGGATCAGCATCACCGATTCCACAGCGCCGCTGTCGATGATCTCGTCGACCAGGCCGGGCACGGCATCGGCGCCGACCGCGACAATCAGCAGGTCGAGCTTGTGCGTCAGCGCTTTCAGGTTGGTGACACAGGCAATGCCGTCCACTTCCGCGTCGTCAGGGCGAATCACCGTCAGCTGCGTTTTGGGATAGCCGCTGCCGACCAGATTGCGCAGGATGATGCGGCCGAAATTCATGCTGTTGGCTGAAACCCCGATCACGCCGATGGACGCCGGGTGCAGCAGTTTGTCGATCTTGGCTATCGGGCGTGCCAGCCGTTCGAGTGGCGGTGCGCCGAACGTGCACTCTGCGTGGGTGGCGAAAATTTGTCCCTGACTCAGCAGCAGCGTGAGGTCCAGTGCCTGCAGCATGACGGGGGCTGTCCTGTCAGCGCCTTCAGCTTGCGAGGTCAAGGTCAGCAGTCGATCGTAAAACAGGACAAGCTGCTGGTCTGGCACCGGTTGTTGCGCCTGGCGCGCGCGCGCCAGCAACTTCTGATACACCATGGTTCGTTTGAAACGCCGCAGGAAATCTTGCCCGCTGCTTAACTCAGCCAGCCCCTGCACCGAGGCTCTGCCGTTGCGAAAGATGCTCTTATCGAGTTCGCCGTCGAGCCCGCCGGCACCGGCGCTGATCACCATACCGAACTCACGGTTGTTGTGCAGGCTGACGCAAAGTTCGCAGCTATCGGAGGTTGCCGGGGCGGCAAGGTCTGGCACCATGGGACTGCCAAGTGCCCCGAGCAGCGTGTCGAGTTCACTCGGGTTCAGCCTGGCACGCCCGGCACTGGCGGCCTGCTGGAACAGGGCAACTGCCACTGCGTTGGCAGCCACCGAGGGGGTGCTGCGCGTTGCTGGATAGTGCATCGGTGAACTCCATTGACGCGAGGTACAGAGCTGACAATAAGGAGGTACTTCGCAGGGTCGTTTGAAGGACGACTATAAGTTAGTTTTTCAGGCGGCCCCGGTTGGCGTTCTTTGAAACAGGTTTCGTACTACCCCACGCAGCCAGCTATGGGCCAGATCCATGCCGGCGCTGCGGTGCCAGACCATGTGCACGTCGTAGCTCGATCCCTGCCTGGGCAACTCCCAGATGCGAACGTCGTAGCGCGGTGCCAGAGAGTTGGCGAACATCAAGGGCACGATGGCCAGCAGGTCGGTGCGTGTCACCAACTCGGGCAGCGCCCCATAGTGACGCGCATGCAGCACAATGCGCTCATTGAGTTTGAGTTTGCTCAGCATCAGATCGACACCTCCATGAAAGGTGGCGGCGGGCGACGCCACCGCCAACGAGGCGCTAGCGAGTTGCCTGGCTTTCAAACTGCTGCCGGCGCGCCAGCCAACCGGTCGCCAATGGCTGGCTGTGATGGCAACAAAATTTTCCTGAAACAGCAACTCGCTGGCGGTTGAGCTATGACTGCTGTCCAGTATGCCAATCGCCAGGTCGATTTCATGCGCCTCCAGCGCGGCGCTGACCTCCAGCGCCGCCACCGCCACATTGGAGATCTGGCTGCCTGGTGACTGGGTCCGCAATGCTTGCGCCAACGGTGGCAAAAACAGCATCTCGCCGAGATCGGACAACGACAGTCGCCAATGCACATGGCTGTTGGCCGGCTCAAATTCTTCGGCGCTGCTGACCGTGTTCTCCAGCAGGTGCAGCTGTTCGATTACTGCCGGCGCGATGCGTTGCGCCTTGCGCGTAGGATGCAAACCGCTCGCTGAGCGCACAAATAATTCGTCATCAAAAATGGTGCGCAGTCGTGCCAGCGCATTGCTGGTAGCGGGCTGCGACAGGGCCAGATGGCGCCCGGCTTCGGTGACCGATCCGAAGCGATAAACCGCGCACAAAACGCGCAGCATGTTGAGGTCAAGTTGTCTGAAATTCATGGCAAGGGTTTGTCCCGATTATCTGTTTTGTGAATGTGGCGAATTCTAAAAATCAATTAGGCACGTGACCACAATGCGCCTAAATTCGGCTTCAGACAAATCCCTACTCGGAACATAACATACCGAAATCTGTTACGCGTTTCAAAGTCGGTGTAAATTGATAAGGAGACGACAAGGTGCTAGAGATCATCATCCAGGGTCGGGGCGGCCAGGGTGCGCAGACCGCCGGCAACCTGCTGGCCGGCGCGTTTCATGCGCAGGGGCTGCATGTTCAATGCTTTGCCAGTTACGGCGGCGCGCGCCGCGGCACACCGGTCAATTCCTACATCCGGGTCGACCAGCGACCGGTGCGGGTGCGCTGCGACATCGAGCGCGCCGACGCAATTTTGTGCTTTGATGCCAGCTTGCTGGAAGGCCGCTTGCTGGCCTGCGCCGACGCTGACACCCTGATTGTGGTGAATTCGGCGCGCAGCGCCGCCGAGTTTGCGCAGATGCTGCCCGGCAAACGCGTGATCCCGATTGACGCATTGACCATTTCACGCCAGCAGGGCCTGGGACGGATCGTCAACTCGGCCCTGCTGGGTGCCTTGGCCCGGGTGATTCAGGCGCCCACTCTTTCGGTTTTGACGCAGGCCCTGGTGGACAACGCACCCAAGCATCATGACGAGAATGTCGCCGCCTGCGCCGAAGGCTACCGCTGCGCCGAGCTGCAATTGCTGGAGCGTGTTGCATGAACGCTGTCCTACCCATCCCCACCACCTGGACCACCGGCAGCACTGAGGCCGTCAAGACCGGAACCTGGCGGGCGTCGCTGGCCCGGCACATCAAGGCGCCGGCCCCGTGCCACGGTGCCTGCCCGGTCGACGGTGACATCGCCGAGTGGATTGGACTGGCGCGAGCGCGCGATTTCCATGCCGCCTGGCAGGTGCTGGCGCGCCACAATCCATTCCCGTCCATCGCCGGGCGCATCTGTCACCATCCGTGCGAAACGGCATGCAATCGTGCCGGTTATGACGAGGCTGTTTCGATTTGCAAACTGGAGCGTTTTGTCGGCGATCAGGCACTGGCGCAGGGCTGGGGCTTTGAAGCTGGTGCACGACCCCGCAGCGGGCATGTGGCCATCGTCGGTGGCGGCCCATCGGGCTTGTCTGCCGCCTATCAATTGCGTCGCATGGGTTTTGCCGTGACCCTGTACGAGGCCCAGGACGAACTCGGCGGCCTGATGCGTTACGGTATTCCGGCTTACCGGCTGGCGCGTGATGTGCTGGACGGAGAAATCGCACGCATCGTGGCCATGGGCGTCACGGTGCATTGCGGGCACCGAATCGGTAGCGCCGACGAATTCACGCGTTTGCGCGAGCAGCACGATGCGCTCTACCTGGCCTTGGGTGCCCAGCGGCACAAGCGTCTGCCGATGCTGGATTACACCCGTCCCTGGGTCTGCGACGGTGCCAGCTTTCTGTCCGGCGCCAACGCCGGACAACCGATTGCGCTGGGCCGGCGACTGCTGGTGATAGGTGGCGGCAGCGCCGCACTGGACGCAGCGCGCAGCGCGCGCCGTCTGGGCCACGAAGTGACACTGCTGGCACTGGAGCAGCGCGCGCAAATGCCGGCTCAGGCCGAAGAAGTGCTGGAAGCGCTGGAGGAGGGGATCACCTTGCTTGACGGTGCGCGCCTTGATGCGGTGAGCGATGCTGGTGCCAACGGGCTGACACTGACTTGCAGCAAAGTGTCGTTTGTCGCGGGTGCCGAGCGTGGCCAGTTCACGCTGACCCTGGTGGCAGGCAGCGGCTTTAGCATCGAAGCGGATGCCATCGTGACCTCGATTGGCCAGGATCCGGATCTCTCGGTGCTGGGCCAGGGCTTCGCCGCTGCCGGTGGCTTGCTGCAGACCGATACGCAACTGGCCACCAGCAGCGCCGGCGTTTACGCTGGTGGTGACATGGCCAGCATGGCGCGCTTTGTCACCGAAGCCGTTGGCATGGGGCAGCGCGCGGCGCAAGCCATTGCCGCCCAGTTGCGCCGACGCAGCACCGACGCCGCTACCACAGCAATCGCCCACTACGACGACGAACCGCTGGTGCCGCTGGCGTCTATCGGCACTTATTACCACCCCAAGCGGGAGCGGGCCCAGACCCAGTTGCTGGACGCCCAGGACCGACTGTCACGCGACGCCGAGGTGCAGCTCGGTCTGGACCTCGAGCAGGCGCTTGCAGAAAGCGAGCGTTGCTTCTCCTGTGGCACCTGCATCTACTGTGACAACTGCGTGGTGTATTGCCCGGACATGGCGGTCAAACGCGTCGATCAAGGCTATGCCGTTTTGACCGATTACTGCAAAGGCTGCGGCCTGTGCGTCAAGGAATGCCCGACCGGTTCCATGAAGATGCAGGAGGAACTGCGATGAGCGCCGCGCCGGGCCGCCCCAAGCAAGCTCGCACCCCCTCGGGGGGCAGCGCCATACACATAGTGACAAGCCAGGGGGCATCGATGATTGCGCAACCGAAGTCGATACTGCTGACCGGCAATCAGGCAGTGGCCTGGGGCGCACGTCTGGCACGGCCCAAGGTGGTTCCGGTGTATCCGATTACACCGCAGACTCCAGTGCTGGAACAACTTACGGAGTTTGCCGCTGAGGGCACGTTCGATGCCGAAATCATCACACCGGAGTCGGAGCATTCGGTGATGTCGGCCTGCATTCCGGCATCGCTGGTGGGCACCCGCGTGTTTACTGCCACTGCCTCCCAGGGTTTGCTTCTCATGCACGAGTTGCTGCACTACGCCAGCGGCGCGCGCGCACCCATTGTGATGGTCAATGTGAACCGCACGGTGGCTTCGCCCTGGGCTTTCTGGCCGGACCAGACCGACAGCCTGTCGCAACGTGACACCGGCTGGATCCAGTACTACGTGGAAAGCGCCCAGGAGGCACTCGATACCGTGCTGCAGGCGTTCCGGGTTGCCGAACAGGTGCTGCTGCCGACCATGGTCAATCTTGACGCTTTTTATGTCTCGCACTCACTGGAGCCGGTACTGGTGCCAGAGCAGACACTGGTTGATGGCTACTTGCCCGCCTTCAACCCGCCGCACCGGCTTGACACCGACAAGGTGGAGTCGTGGGGCAACGTAGCCACTCAGGACATGTATTTCCGGCACCGCCAGGGCCTCGCCGAGGCGATGGCTCGGGTGCCGGCGCTGGTGGCGCAAGCGGATTTTGAGTGGGCCAAACTGACCGGTCGCAGCCACGGCGTGATTGAGCGTTATCGTTGCGACGGCGCGCGCACCGCCATTGTCACCATGGGCAGCATGTGCGGCACGGCACGCGAAGCGGTCGATGCCATGCGCGCGGCTGGCGAAGCGGTTGGCCTGGTCAAGGTGCGACTGTTCCGGCCACTGCCAACGGCGGGCTTGCGTGAGGCATTGACCGGTTTCGACGATGTCATCGTGCTTGATCGCAACTACTCACCGGGCTGCGGCGGCGTGCTGCATCAGGAGCTGCGTTGTGCCCTCTATGGAAGTACGCATACACCCCGCATCCACGGATTGTTGGCCGGCGTCGGTGGTGTCAATGTTTCGCCGGGGAAGATTGTCGAATTCGTCCAGCAAGCCGGTCAACGCGAAGTGCAGATCGACTCCCAATGGGTAAGGTGAACCGCATGATCACAATCGAACAAGCCAACCAGGAACCGATGCTGTGCTCCGGACATGCCGCCTGCCCGGGTTGCCTCGACGCCCTGTCGGCGCGTCACATACTGAGCGCCATGGGACCCAACACCATGGCCGTGATTCCGCCGTCCTGCATGGCCATCATTGCTGGCGCGCAGCCGTTCAGCTCGCTGCGCATTCCGGTCTACCAGCCGACGCTGGAAGCCGCCGCCGCTGCGGCCACCGGGCTGCGCCGCGCACTCGACGCGCAGGGCAAGCACGAGACCCATGTCATCGTGCTGGCGGGTGACGGCGGCACCTACGACATCGGCTTTCAGTGCCTGTCTTCTGCCGCCGAGCGCAACGAGGATTTCATCTATTTCTGTCTCGACAATGAAGGCTACATGAATACCGGTGCCCAGAAGTCATCGTCGACTCCGCACTTCGCGCGCACCGGCTCCACTCCTGCGGGCAAGACCTCGCGCAAGAAGAACCTGACCGAGATCATGGCCGCACACCGCGTGCCATATGTGGCCACGGCCAGTGTTGGGCATCTGCCGGATCTGTTGCGCAAGGTTGACAAGGTCAAAGGGATGCGGGGCACACGCATCATCACCTTGCTGATACCTTGCATGGACGGCTGGGGCGTGGCCGACGACGCCGGCCTGACCACGGCGCGTTATGCCGTCGAGTCGGGCGCTTTCCCCCTGTACGAAATTGAAGACGGCCATCGCTACACCCTTAACCATACGACCAAGACCCGACCCGTTGCCGACTACCTTGGCTTGCAGCGCCGTTACCGCAACCTGAGCCGTGCCGACATTGAAACGCTGCAGGCCGAGATTGATGAGGGATGGTCCACCTTGCAGGAGCGCGTGGCCAACAGCCAGCGCAAACTCCATGCCTGACTTGTACGGCGTCGGGGGCAGCAGTGCACCGCTTGCCGTTCAGGCCGTGGCCGGTTTTGCTTTGCTTTTGCTGCTGGCTTGCGACGGGCTGGCAGCCTGCTGGCGTTCAATGATGCGCAGCATGGTCTCCAGCGTTATCGAACTCATGGATGCCTTGGCGATCGCGTCAATCTCGGACAAGACCGAAGCCAGTGCCAACCCCACCGGCGTCGCTTCGCTGTGGTTGCCTTCGGCCGGTAACACGTCTTCAAAGCGCGAGATCACGTCCATCAGGGTGAGTCTGCGTGGATTGCCAACGAAGCGGTAGCCACCGCCGACACCCCGAACCGATTGCACCATGCCCACGCGCGACAACTCCGCCAGTACCTTGGCCAAATGGTGTGACGACACATCGTACTTTTGCGCGATCTCGGCAGCCGGAATCTGGCGCTGCGGATCAGCGGCAAATTCGAGCAGGCTGAACAGGGCCAGACGCGTGTTTTGTTGTAGTTTCATGGGCGCTCAAGCGGTGTCGGGGTCAATGATCAAGGTCCATTTCCAGTGGAATGAAGGGGCCGATCATCATGCCCTGGCTGCGAAAAAAAGACAAAATGAGCGTGTTCTCGCGCGACAGCAGGGTGCGCACCTTGCTCACACCGGTGCGTTTGAAACGCTGGCAAATGGCCTGCAACAATTGGGTGGCGGCGCCCAGCAGGCGAGCGTCGGGACGGACATCGATGGCGAAGACCCAGCCGCACGGCGGCGAGCCGAACTCCCAGTCGCGCACCTCGCCGATGACAAAACCGATGACTTCATTGCCTGCTGTTGCCACCAGGAAATGCTGGCCGGTAGCCACCGCGTCAGCGTAGCGGCGGTACAGTGAATTCCAGTAATTGCGTTTTGTGATCCCGGTCACCATGGCGTCCATCTCAATCACCGCATTCAGGTCATCCCGTCGCACCGGGCGGATGCGCAATGCGGCTGCCGTTGGCGCATCCGGCAGCTTTGACGCTGGTCGGGAGAACGCCTTGGTTGGTCGTTTTTGTTCAACCTTAGGGTTTACGATCTTGCTCATTTTCGAGCTGGTCTGGATAATAATTGCATTGGAGTACGAGAATACACCAATTCAACATTTGCGGTGCCCGATAGCCCGCTTGTTTGGTAAAACACCAACCAACGGCTCACTTGAAACCATGTTCTTCTTGCAGGGATGTCCATGAATCTTGAAGCCAAGGATGTGCGCAGAGTTCCGACTTACTGTTATCAGTGCGTGGCCGGCCCTGATTTGCTCACGGTCAAAGTAGAGCAGGGCGTTGCGACCGAGGTCGAGCCGAACTTCTGCGCGGCCGATATTCACCCGGGTGGCGGCAGGGTCTGCGTCAAGGCTTACGGCTTGGTGCAGAAAACCTACAACCCGAATCGGGTGCTGACACCGATGAAGCGCAGCAACCCCTTGAAGGGACGCGATCAAGACCCGGGCTTCGTGCCGATTACCTGGGACGAGGCCTTCGATCTGATCGGCGCCAAACTTAACGCCGTGCGCGCCGAAGGCATCCTCGACGCCTCGGGTTACCCGCGGGTGGCGGCCAGCTTTGGTGGT
>JANXLW010000432.1 GCA_025354965.1 Betaproteobacteria bacterium | reverse complement strand
CCCGAGTTGACTCACCCCCTCGGGGGGCGGCGGCGGGCCTTTGCCGCCGCCTGGGGGCGTTCTTAGGCCTTGCAAGCGATGCGTCGGATCTGCAAGCACACCGACTGCCGCGCGGTGCAGCCGACCCGCAGCCGCAGGCGGACGGCTGCACCTGGCGTCGACCGTCGAACGTCGCCCGACTGCTCGCCAGCCCATCGGCTCAGCCAAGCCGACCACCACTGCTGGTTGCGCCATCGGCAAACCCTTTGCGGCGCCCACAGCGCGGTCTTCAGGCCTGGGGGCAGGAACGGGAGCGTGAGTGGGCCTCTATAACGCCGAGATCTCGGCCGGATCGCTGTTGGTGCCAGAGAGCCGACGAATCGCGAGGTTGTTGCTCAGCCGCCCCGGGCCCGCTGAATGGAACCAGGCCATGACGCAGCAGAACCTGCTGCAGAAGAAGCCCGCCACAGCCCTGCGGCAAGCCCGACTGATCCGCAGCCGGCTGGCCACGCTCGATGACGACGGCCTGCAACTGGTGGCCGATGGCGAAGGCGAACTCACCAGGCAGTTGCTGCTCGCGGCGTCCGCCATGCACAGCCAGTTGTTGAGCGACTTCATGCGCGACGTGTATGCCGCCGATCTGCGCCGGCTTGAACGGACCCTCAGCCACCGCCAGTGGGAGGCCTTCCTCGCCGAGTGCGAACACCGTGACCTTGCAGTAGGCCACTGGGCCGCCACGACGCGGAAAAAGCTGTTCCAGGTCATCGTCCGAATCCTGGTCGAATCCAGCTTTCTCGACACCTCCAGGCGCCTGGCGCTGACGCCGCCGATGCTTCACCCCAAGGTCCGCCACTGCCTGATTCGACTGGGCGCCGAGGAAACGCTCGCCCGCATGGAAGCCAAGACATGACGACCTCTTTCGAAGATCGACTGAACCAGATCCTGCCGCGGCTGGCATCCGCCGACGTGCTCGACAACCGCGGCGCCGGTGGCGAGATCGGCTTCTGGGTCTTCGACTATCCGCCTGAGCACGAGATGCAGATGCGCTCATGGCTTTCCGAGGTGATCGAGCCTGGTTTGCGCAGGCTCAAACCCGGCCTGCGCTTCGCCACGGTCGATCTCTTCGAAACCGTGATTGCCCTGCTTGAGGAGCGAGGCCTGCTCAGCAAAGCCTTCGAGATGCAGCTCAAGCAGGGCGATGAAGCGGTGTTGAAGTCGCTGCGCTCGGTGCTCAAGGAGGACCGGCTGGCCGCGCGCATGGTCGAGAAGATCGGCGTTGCCGAACTTGAGTTGCTGATCTTCAAGGGCGTTGGCGCTGTTTATCCGATGCTGCGCACGCACACGCTGCTGTCAGCGCTGCACCCGCACATGCGCGACACACCGCTGCTGATGCTCTACCCCGGCCGCTACGACGGCCAGTCCCTGCGCCTGTTCAGCAAACTCACCGACGACAACTACTACCGGGCCTTCAGCCTGGTCACTTGAGCCAGAGTGCACGAGGCTGACCCATGAAAATCAAAGAACTGTTCGTCAAGCCAATCGATCGCCCGATCAACGGCGTCATCAAGGCCGACCAACGCGACGACGAGAGCATCTGGCAGGAACTGGACGAGTACGTCACCACCAAGCAGGTGACCGAGTACCTCCGCCGGTTCTTCGACGCCTATCTGGCCACGGTCGACAACCCGACCGATCCCACCATCGCCGCGCGCATGGGCGTGTGGGTGTCGGGCTTCTTCGGCTCGGGCAAGTCGCACTTCATCAAGATCCTGTCGTACCTGCTCTCCAACCTGGAAGCCACCCATCCCGGCAACGGCGAGAAGCGCCGCGCCGGGCAATTCTTTGCGTCGAAGATCAAGGATCCACTGCTCATCGGCGATGTTCGCCGCGCCGTCACCGGCAAGACTGATGTCATCCTCTTCAACATCGACGCCAAGGCCGATGCCAGGAGCGACCGCGATGCCATCCTGCAGGTGTTTCTGCGCGTCTTCAATGAGATGCAGGGCCTGTCGGGCGATGCGCCGCATGTCGCGCACATGGAGCGCCATCTCATCGCCAAAGGCAGCTTGGACACGTTCAAGTCCGCCTTCAAAGCCTCCAACGGAAACGCATGGGATGCCGAGCGCGACGCGGTGGACTTCCTGCGCGACGACGTCATCGCCGGCCTGAGCGCCGCGCTGACGATGTCGGCCGAGTCCGCTGGCAAGTGGTTCGACGATGCCCGCGACACCTACCGCATCAACATCGAAGGCTTCGCCGACCTGGTGCGCGCCTACCTGGACGCCAAGGGCCCCGGCCAGCGCATCGTGTTCCTGGTCGACGAGGTGGGCCAGTTCATCGGCAAAAACACCCAGTTGATGCTGAACCTGCAGACCATCACCGAAGAACTCGGCGTGCGCTGCAAGGGCCGCGCCTGGGTCATCGTCACCAGCCAGGAGGACATCGACGCGACGCTGGGCGAGGCCAATCAAGCCCGCAGCAACGACTTCTCCAAGATCACCGGCCGCTTCCACACGCGCCTGTCGCTGTCCAGCTCCAACACCGACGAGGTGATCGCGCAGCGCCTGCTGGAGAAAACCCCCGAAGCCAAAGCGGCGCTGGTCGCCGTGTGGAAGGCCAAGGGCGACATCATCAACAACCAGCTCTCGTTCGCTGACCACGCGGTCGCCTGCCGGCGCTTCAAGGACGCAGACGACTACGCCGCGCACTACCCTTTTGCGCCGTACCAGTTCCAACTGCTGCAGAAGGTCTTCGAGTCGATCCGCAAGGTGGGCGCCACCGGCCGCCACCTGGCCCGCGGTGAGCGGTCCATGCTCGATGCGTTCCAGACGGCCGCCGTCGGCAACGGTGACAAGCCCATCGACGCCTTCGTCCCGCTCTACGACTTCTACCCCTCGATCGAGAGCTTCCTCGATTCATCCGTCAAACGCGCCATCGACCAGGCCGCTGAAAACCCGGCGCTCGACTCTTGGGACTTCAAGCTATTGCGGGCGCTGTTCCTGATCCGCTATGCCGACGCGGTCAAGGCCAGCGTGGACAACCTGGCCACCCTGTGCCTTGACCGGGTAGACGCCGACAAGCTGGCCTTGAAGCGCCAGATCCAGGAGAGTCTGGCCCGGCTGGAGCGGCAGAACCTGGTCAGCCGCAATGGCGACCTGTGGTTCTTCCTCACCAACGAAGAGCGCGACGTGTCGCAAGAGATCAAGTCGGTCGACATCTCCTCGGCCGAGGTCTCGCGCCTGGTGTCCGAGTGGGTCTTCGACGAGGTGTTGAGCGGCCAGACCAAGGTGCGCCACCGCGACACCAAGACCGACTACGAGTTCAACCGCCTGCTGGACGGCGCGCCCTGGCGCCAGGCCAACCAGCAGTTGACGCTGGAAGTGCTCTCGCCGGTGGGCGGCGACTACGAGCTGATGCTTGAGCCCAAGTGCATAGTCCGCAGCGCCGAGGGCGCTGGCCGCGCGATCCTGCGCATGGCCAACGAGGCCCGGGTGGACGTGGAACTGCGCACCTACGTGCAGATCGAGAAGTACATCAGCGGCCCGAAGACGGATGCCGCCACGCCCTCGCTCAAGCGCATCCTGCTGGACCGCAAAGACGAGAACCGCCAGCGCAAGACACGTATCCTGGCGCAGTTGTCTGAGCTGCTGAACCGGGGCGACTTTTACGCCCTGGGCCAGAAGCTCACGCTCAAGCCCCAAGGCCCATCGGTGATCTTGGATGAGGCGCTGAATTACCTCGTCTCCAACACCTACTCCAAGCTCGGCTACATCAAGGTTCGCCAGGCCGATCCGGCGGCCGAGATCCGCGCCGTGCTGGCGTCGGACAGCCACGCCCAGCACAAGATCGCGCTCGACGGCGAAGACGGCAATGCCCTGGCCGGCAACGCCTTGGCAATCAACGAGATGCGCCAGTACCTCAGCGTCGCGGCCGGCACCAGCCGGGTGCTGCTGTCCGACCTGGTGGACCGCTTTGCCGGCGTGCCCTGGGGCTGGCGGCCCGAGTTGGAAACCGCGCTGCTGATCGCCCGGTTGTTCATGGCCGGCGAGATCAAGCTGGTGATGGAGGGGTCTGATCTGGACCCCAAGTCTGCCGCCGAGCCGCTGACCAAGGCCGCCCGCTTCAAGCTGGTGTCCATCCTCAAGCGCAAGACGGCCGACGCCGGCACCCGCGCCCTGGCCCGTGACCTGCACCGCGAGATCTTCGCCTTGCAGCCGCCAGACGACGAAGACGGCCTGGTGGCCGCGTTCCGCGACAACCTCGGCCAACGCAAGGCCGAGCTGGAGCGCGCCAAGCTCAAGGCCGAGCAGAAACACTGCCCGGGCGCCGCCGAGGTGGCCAAGGCCTTGCAGGCGATCGACCGGCAACTGGCGATCCGCGACCCCTTCGAGTTCTTGAACGCCATGCTGTCGTCGCGCAACGATTGGCTGGACCTGGCCGAAGACACCCACGACGTGCTGAGCTTCTACAAGACCCAAGCTCCGGTGTGGGCCCGCATGCTTGATGGACTGGGCAGCTTTGCCGACAACCGCGAAGCGCTGGTCAAGGACACGGCTTCGGCCCAGCCCTTGGCCGACCTGGAGGCCATCCGCGCCAACCCGAAGCCCTATTCGCAGGTCAATCGAATCGAAGCCCTGCTGTCTGCGGTGGAGAAGGTCAACGAGACCCTGGCCGGCGAGCGGCGCGAGAAGGCACTGCGCTCTGTCGACGCCAAGATCAAGGAAGCCTCCCAGGCGCTGGACGACGCCCAGGCCGAGCCCGGCCTGCGCAATGCGGCGCTCCGGCCGCTGCAAGCGCTGAAAGCGCAGTTGGCGGGGCTGGTGAGCATCCCGCGCATCATGTACTTGCAGCAGCGCGCGGGTGAACTGCTGGACGAGGCGATGGACAAGATCGCCGCTGCCACGCCAGCGCCAGCGCCCACGCCGGGCGGCGCACCCACGCCCCCACCACCTCCTGCGCCGCCCACGTTGCCGATCTCCAAGCCGATCCGCGTGGTGCGCACCGCCGACCTGAAGGCCAAGACCTACCTGGAGACCGAGCAAGATGTGGACGACTACGTCGCCAAGCTGCGCGCCGAGTTGATGGCCGCCATCGCCGCCGGCCACCGCGCCCGCATCCAGTAAGCGCGGCGGGTAAGCAGAACAAGACCAAGGCAAACGCCCCAGGGACAGACATGAACAAGGCCAACCTCAAGCGCTACGCCCCCAAGGCCCGGCTCGACTTCATCCAGGCGGTGACAGCGCGCGCCAACCTGCTGGGCATCTCCGCCGCCGCCGTGCTGTCGGCCGAAGTACGCGGCGACGTGGCCTTGATCGATGGCCGCGAGTGGCCGTCCAAGGTGGCTGGCCAGCGCGACGAGCTCATCGCCCGCATCCAGCGGCATGGCTTCGAGCAGACCATGGACGAGGTGGCCTACACCTGGTTCAACCGCTTCGCCGCGCTGCGCTACATGGAGATCCACGACTACCTGGGCCATGGCTGGCGGGTGCTGTCCAGCCGCGACGCGGGCCTGCCCGAGATCCTGCGCCACGCCAGCGAGGTGACGCTGCCGGGCCTGAACGCGGGCCGCGCCCGCGAGATGCAACTCGCCGGCAACCAGGACAACGCGCTCTACAAGCTGCTGCTGGTGGCCCAGTGCAACGAGCTGTCGCGGGCGATGCCCTTTTTGTTCGAGCGCATCGACGACGAGACCGAGCTGCTGCTGCCCGAGAACCTGCTGCGCACCGATTCCATCGTCGCCAAGCTGGTCGAGCAAGTGCCCGAGGACGACTGGCGAGAGATTGAGGTCATTGGCTGGCTGTACCAGTTCTACATCAGCGAGAAGAAGGACCAGGTCATCGGCAAGGTGGTCAAAAGCGAGGACATCCCTGCCGCCACCCAGCTGTTCACGCCCAACTGGATCGTGCAATACCTGGTTCAGAACAGCGTCGGCCGGCTGTGGTTGATGGCCAACCCCACCAGTACGCTGGCCAGCCAGTGGCCGTACTACATCCAGCCGGCGGAGCAGACGCCGGAGGTGCAGGCGCAACTCGACGCGCTGATCCAAACGCGGATCCGAGAGGACGGGCAGACGCTGAATCCCGAGACGATCACGGTA
The DNA here is from genome assembly GCA_025354965.1 of Betaproteobacteria bacterium. Classification (GTDB taxonomy): domain Bacteria; phylum Pseudomonadota; class Gammaproteobacteria; order Burkholderiales; family Burkholderiaceae_C; genus Rhodoferax. Next base: position 11,852 of record JANXLW010000432.1, on the reverse strand, counting down.
CTGGACCCGGCTTGTGGCAGCGGGCACATCTTGGTCGTGGCGTATGACGTGTTGAAGGCCATTTACCTGGAGCGTGGGTACCAGCTGCGGGCTATTCCGCGCTTGATCCTGGAAAGGAACCTCTACGGGTTAGACATTGACGACCGCGCCGGCCAGCTCGCCGCGTTCGCTCTGCTGATGAAGGCACGCGCTGACGACCGTCGCTTGTTCAACGATCCGCCCAAGCTCAACGTGCTGAGCCTCCAGGAATGCAAGGGTCTGAACCTCAACGAGTTGGCCACCCACCTTGCGCCCTTCGGCTTGCAGCGTGCGCCGCTCAAGGATCTGCTCGACATCTTCGAACACGCCAAGACCTTTGGCTCGCTGATTCAGATTCCACCGGCACTGAACGGGCAATTGGCGGCGTTGAGGGCGGGCTTGCAGCATGCACTTCGCGATGGCGACCTGTATGCGCAGCAGGCGGCCAAGGAGTTGTTGCCGCTGGTTCGGCAGGCATTGGTGTTGGGGATGCAGTTTGACGCGGTGGTGGCGAATCCGCCCTATATGGGAAGCAAATATTTGGCTCCAGTCCTGAAGGCTTATCTAAGGGCCCGTTATGCGGGGTACGAAAAAGACCTATTTTCAGCTTTCATGATCCGTGACTTAACGCTAACAAAGCCTTCCGGCCAGATTGGCTTTATGTCTCCATTTGTATGGATGTTCATCTCTTCATACGAAGAACTCCGCAACCATTTCATTGAAAATTCAACACTCACCAGTTTAGTGCAACTGGAGTATTCAGGTTTTGATGGTGCGACCGTACCCATTTGCTCATTTACACTGGGAAAGATGAGGGTCGAGCAATATGTGGGGTCTTTTGTGCGCTTGTCAGATTTCCGTGGTGCGGATCAGCAGGGGTCGAAGACGCTAGAGGCAATTCAGGACACTAATTGCGGCTGGTTCTACGCCACTAAGTCGGATGACTTCAAAAAGATTCCAGGAAGTCCGATTGCGTATTGGGTTGGAGATAACGTTCGCGAGGTTTTTGAAAAATTACCCCCGGCCCGGAAAATTGGCAATCCCCGCGTCGGGATGCAAACAGCGAATAATGGAAAATATCTTCGTCTGTGGTGGGAAATTGACTTTTGCGAGTATAGGAAAAATCAGGTCGGTGAGCTGCCAAAATGGATCTGCTACTTAAAAGGAGGTGGTTTTAGGCGCTGGTATGGAAATCTCGATTTTCTACTGCACTATAATAGGAATCCAAGCTACATCCTATCTCAGCCGAATGCCACCATACTACCCGTCTCAAGATTGAATGAGCCGAAGTGTACGTGGACAGATTTGACTTCAAGCTTATTTAACTGTAGAATTGCTCCGGATAACTCATTTCACGATATTTCGGGACATTGCTTTTACCCAAGTCGAGACAATCAGTACTACCTGCTGGGCGTTGTGAATTCAAAGCCATTCAATTATTTGTTATCAATAATAAATTCAACATTTCACTTTCAGGTCGGAGACGTCGGGAAGATTCCAATCCCCGACTCCGATAGGCAAGCAATAGAATTGTCGACTAGAGAATTGGTGGAAATGCATCGATTGGATTGGAATGATCTGGAAACGTCATGGGATTTTAGAGGACACGCTCTGACCGCCCACAAAGATGGTCGGAACAATATTTCACTCATATGGAGTGAGTATGGTAAGCGTTGCGATGAAAATATTAATATTGCGCAATCTCTTGAGACTGCAAATAACGACATACTGATAGAGGCTTATGGATTTGGGTCTGAACTAGCCTCTCATGTACCTGTAGAACAAATAACACTTGCCCGCGCAGACCGAGAGAAAGATTCCCAGCGACTGATCTCCTATGCCGTCGGCTGCATGATGGGTCGGTATAGCCTTAATGAGCCCGGGCTGATCTACGCACACGCTCGCAATATCGGCTTCAACCCAAGCCGCTACGAGAATAAATTCCCAGCCGATGCGGATGGCATCGTGCCCATCACCAACGAGCCCTGGTTCGAAGACGATGCGGTCAATCGCGTTCGCGAGTTCTTGCGCGCCGTGTGGGACGCCAATTCACTGGAACGCAACATGGCCTGGCTGGCCGAGAGTCTTGGGGCCAAGGGCATCGAGACACCCGACGAGACCGTTCGCCGCTACCTTGCCGACAAGTTCTTCAAGGACCACCTTCAGACCTACAAGAAGCGCCCGATCTATTGGCTCTTCTCCAGCGGCAAACTAGGTGCGTTTCAGGCACTTGTCTATCTGCATCGCTACAACGAAGGCACTTTGGCCCGCATACGCGCCGAGTACGTGGTGCCGCTGATCGCGAAGATGGTGTCGCGCCTGGACATGTTGGACAAGGACGTGGCGGCAGCATCGTCGGCAGCCGCCCGCACCAAGCTGCAGAAGCAAATCGAGGCCTTGCGCAAGAAGCGAATCGAACTGCTGGCCTACGACGAGAAGCTGCGTCACTACGCCGACATGCGCATCACGCTGGACCTGGACGACGGCGTGAAGGTGAACTACGCCAAGTTTGGTGATTTGCTGGACAGCGTGAAACTCGTTACCGGCGGGGCAGGCGATGACTGAACCCATGCCAAGCGGCCTGATGGCGCTGCCACCGGCGGCGCTGGCCGAATACCAAGCCTGGCTGGGCACCGTCAAGCAGCGCATCGTGTCGGTGCGCCTGCGCATGGCGCTGGCGGCCAGCCGGGAGTTGATCCAGTTCTACTGGGACTTGGGTGCGCTGATCGCCCACAAACAGGCCCAAAGCCAGTGGGGCGACAAGCTGATCGCCCAGTTGTCGGCCGACCTGCAGCGGGCATTTCCTGACATCAAAGGCCTGTCGGCGTCGAACCTGAAGTATTGCCTGCGGTTTTTTCAGTTCTACACCGCTGGGCAAGGTGCATCCGACCCCGAAGCTGCTGCCGCCTCATTGGGTCAACAGACTGTTGACCAATTGCCCTGGGGGCACAACATCCTGATTTTCACCAAATGCGGCAGCTTGGAAGAGGCCCGCTTCTACATGGAGCAGACGGTGCAGCAAGGCTGGAGCCGCGATGTCCTGGCCTTGCAGCTCAAATCCAAGCTGCACACCCGTGCCGGCCAGGCCGTGACCAACTTTTCGCTCACCTTGCCGCCGCCGCAGTCAGACCTGGCCCAGCAAACGCTGAAAGACCCCTACACCTTCGACTTCATGGCCATGACCGCGCCCTACAACGAGCGCGACGTGGAACGCCAGCTCACCCAGCACATCACCCAGTTTCTGCTGGAACTGGGCAAGGGCTTTGCCTTCATCGGCCGGCAGTACCACTTGGAAGTGGCCGGCAACGACTATTACATCGACCTTCTTTTCTACCACGTCACACTCAAGTGTTATGTCGTCGTGGAGCTGAAGAACCGCAGGTTCATCCCTGAATACGCCGGCAAGCTGAATTTTTATTTGTCGGCCGTGGACAGTTTGCTCAAACGCGAGGACGACCAGCCCACTATCGGCCTGCTGCTCTGCCGCGACAAGAACAACATCGAGGTGGAATTCGCTCTGCGTGACATGAACAAGCCGATGGGCGTGAGCGAATACACCTTGGTGGAGTCGTTGCCAGACAACCTGAAGGGCGCGTTGCCAACGGTGGAAGAAATCGAGAGCGACCTGCTCCGGCTGGAAAACAGGAATGGAGCGAGCGAATGATCTCTCTGACCGACCTGGGAATGGCATACCGCAAGGCCAAAGTTGACCTTTACTACTCGTCTCATGCGTCCTTGAACGCACTTGCCAACTATGAAGAGAAGCTCCATGAGCGCCTAACGGGCTTGTTGGAACAGATCAGGAGTGACGATGAGTCTTGGGTAACCTCTGGCAACTTTGTCGGCAGTTGGACGCTGACCACCAAGTCGCTGAACATGCCGGAATGGAAGAAAATCAAAGCCAAGGACGGTAATGGATTGATTTTTTCATCCCCCGAAGAGGAATGGGCGCATGCCTGCTCTGTGCTGGCTGCTCAAGACCAGCCTGTGAAGCCAGAAGCCGAGTTTCGAGTGATGGCCCAATGCAGCGTCGATTTCCATGTACTGTCTACGTTGTGGATGCTGAAGGTTGGGCACTTCTTCGATGCGAAGTTGACAAGCAGCGCCATGGGCAACCGTTTGCGCCGCTCGCAAGACCGCACAAAGATCAACGAGTTGTCACTGGGTTCGTTCGAGCCATATCTGATGCCTTTCCGCAAGTGGAGGGACAACGGCATCTATGCCATGCGTACGGCACTGGATGATGGCAAAAATATCGTCGCTGTCACAGCCGATATTGCCTCTTTCTATCACGAGCTAAATCCGGGGTTTATGCTCGCTCCGGCCTTCGTCAATGACGTATTGGTGCTGGAGCTCGATGTCGAACAGGCCAAACTCCACCGCCTCTTTATCCATGCCTTGGAGGCGTGGGCACAGCAGACGCCTCTGAAGAAAGGCCTGCCCGTTGGGTTGCCAGCATCTGCTGTGGTTGCCAACGTTGCACTCATCGAACTTGATCGCGCCATTGAGAAGCAAGTGGTTCCGCTCTACTACAGTCGCTATGTAGATGACATTTTGCTGGTGATGGAGAACGGCGCTGGCTTCAGCTCAACCGATGAATTGTGGGCTTGGCTCTTCGCGCGATCAAATGGATACCTTGCATGGGTCGATGGTCCGGCGGAATCCGACAAGAAGATTGCCTTCCAGCCACCTTATCTGAAGGAAAGCAAAAGCAGGGCAGAATTCGCCAACGCCAAGACCAAGGTTTTCATGCTGGCAGGCGATCCTGGAAAGGCACTGGTAGATGCCATTGCGCACCAAATCCACGCCCGTGCCAGTGAGTGGCGCGCCATGCCTCGGCTGCCTCGGTCACCCAAACATGTCGGCACTGACCTGTTGACCGCGACCCAAAGCGACGGCGATGCTGCTGACAACCTTCGCAAGGCAGATGCCTTGACCATGCGCCGTGCTGGCTTTGCCATCAAGCTGCGTGACTTCGAGGCCTACGAGCGTGACCTTCACCCTGATGACTGGAAGGACCATCGCCAGGCATTTTTTCGTGCGTTCACGCAGCATGTTCTGGTATTGCCAAAGTTTTTCGATTTGGCAGTTTATCTCCCTCGAGTGATTCGACTTGCGACGGCCTGCGAAGATTTTCTTGACCTGCGCAATATCATCAATGCCGTGCGACGGCTTTGCACGCAGGTTGATGAAAAGTGCACGATTGGTATCAAGGCTTGCGGGTCGGGCAATTCACATCTGAAAAAAGAAGAACTGCTCAAAAAGTGGTGTGTACAGCTATTCGGTAGTATTCTGGAAAGCATGACGGCAGCTTTTCCACCCCGACTGTCAAAGATTGGCAAGCAGGCTTGGGTGGGGTACATGGCCGATTGCCATAATATTCCGTTGCCCTGGTTGATATTATCCGAACACCAGTTTTCTGTCAAGTGGTGTCAAACGCAGCAGGCACGTTTTTTTTCGTTCGACTTGGCGCACATGCCATTTCGATTTATCGGCCTGCCGGTTGAAATGATTGCTCAGCGCGGAATTCCGCCCAAGAAAACAATCTTTACCTCCATCGAGGCGCAAGGCCTAGTGCGTAGCGCCGTAATTGACGGCATCAAGCAACTTACCAAGTGGGCCAAGCTCAAGGGGCTGCCACACGGACTGCTCTTTGCCACGCGGCCATTCAACTTGCCTGAGCTGTTCATTCTTAACAAGGATGTGCATGCACCGCAGGGGCAAGCGCCTATGCGCGCTGCGGTGTTAGCGCTGCGTGGCTTCAATATCAACGAGAACATGCCATGCTTCAACAAGCATGGCGTACTGCAAATCCCCTGCAGCACCACAACGCGCAAGCATGGCGTCGCTGTTTCTAGTTGGCAGACCCATTTGGATAGCTGGACTGCTGCCGTGATGCGTGCACCCGATCCGGACAAGGGTCGGTATGCGCGATTAAACCGGTTGTTGGACGGTGTCATCGCGCAGCCGCACGAAGGCCGCTACTTCGTCTTGCCAGAGCTTGCATTGCCGGCGCACTGGTTCATTCGAATTGCGCGCAAGCTGCAAGGTCGTGGCATTTCTCTGATCACGGGCATAGAGTATCTTCATATAAGCAAAGGCAGAGTGCGGAATCAGGTTTGGGCCGCCCTCTCGCACGATGGTTTGGGTTTTACGTCCTTGATGATCTACCGTCAGGATAAGCAGCGTCCCGCCTTGCATGAAGAGCAAGAGCTTCACCGTTTGGCCGGGTTGGAGATGAAGCCCGAAACGCCATGGAAGGGTGGCATTCCGCCCGTCGTCCAGCACGGTGATTTTCGATTTGCGATGTTGGTGTGCAGCGAGTTGACCAACATAAGCTACCGTGCGGCGCTACGGGGCAGGGTGGATGCCCTATTTGTGCCTGAGTGGAATCAAGACACCGAGACCTTCAATCCTTTGGTGGAGTCGGCTGCATTGGACATGCACGCCTACATTATTCAGTGTAACGACCGCCAGCACGGCGACAGCCGTATCCGCGCGCCGTACAAGGACAGTTGGAAGCGTGACGTGCTACGCGTCAAAGGCGGCGTTACGGACTATTGTGTTATCGGTGAAATCGACGTTCTGGAATTGCGCAAATTTCAGAGCAGCTACCGTTCACCAGACAAGCCATTTAAGCCTGTACCGGATGGTTTCAAAATTAGCCTTGATCGGACGGTGTTGCCGCATGGAGGGGCACCTTGACAATAACGAGAAATGAATGCGAAGCAGTGGGGCATGATGGGCACTTCTGAACCAAGCTTTCTTTCTGCATTGAGCCGCTTGTTCCAAGACGGCCATGCCCTGGTGTTCTGGAACGACGCGGGCGGGGAGTTCTCAGCCCAGGTTGACGCCATCCGCATCGACGGCGTACAGGTGCTGCGGTTGGACCGCAGGCCGGCGCTGCAAGCCAAGATCTTGATCGAGCGGGAGGTCGGCGCGCGCTGGCTGATCTATGCGCCCTTCGATGTGCCCGAACCAGCCCAGGACTGGCTGCTCGACGCGCGGCTGCGCGGCAGGCCCTTCAGCGCCGACACGGCGTCGATCCAGCTCGAGGAACTGGGCCTGAACACACGGTCGCTGCGCGAGCACTTGAGGCTGCGCGTCAAGTTCCTGCGGGCACGCGATCGCTTTGATCGCCTCAAGCGTTGGGTGCAACCAACCGACACGGCGGACGATCTGGACCGCAAGATGATCGCGGCCGTGGCCCGCGCCGAGACGGCGGACCCTGCGGCGATCCTGCTCAAGGCCTTTGCTGCGCTGGTGGCCGAAGGCACAGACCTGGGTGCCCGACCCAAGGTGCTGGACGAGCTGGCCAGCTTTGACCTGGAGCCCGCCTTCTGGGCCATGGCAGAGCGTGAGCTGGGCTACCGCGAACCCGGCGACGAGCCCGCCAGCCTGCGCAGCCTGCTCTACCGCCTGTTCGCCACCGACTTCTGCAGTGGCGTGCGCGGCGTGCCCGCATCGTTGGCCCACTTCGTGATTGCCGATAAGGCGAAGGCTGCTCATGCCTCGGTGTTGGCCAGCCGTTGGCGCACCGACATGGCCAACTACCGCAGCTACGACGTGCTGTCAGGTTGGGTGGCGGAGGAGCTGAAGATCGGCAGCATCCTGGGCCCCATGCTGGCCGAGGAGCTGGTGGATGCGATGACTTTCGAGGCCATCGAGAGGCGCGTGATCGGCGACCTCAAGGCCCGCATCATCGCGGGCGGCGGCGCCAACATGGACTCTGTGCGCGACCTCATCGCGCGGCGGCGCGACGGCCATTGGGCCAACCCGCTGCTGGCCGGCGCCAACGATGCCATGCGCGCCCTGGCGGCCAGCCACGACGCGCTGGAGGCCGCTGCCGGCTTCTTTGAGCTGCAGGCCAAACACCCGCAGGGCTTCAGCTTTGCGGACGCCGGCGCCGCTTTCCAGGCCTACCGGACAGAGCTGTTCCGCTTTGACCAGCTCTACCGCTGGTTCATGCGGGCCTCAGAGACGGTGGAGCCGATGGGCTGGTCGCTGTTGCACGAGCTGCGCGACCGCATTGAAAACGCCTACTCGGGCTGGTTCATCGGCCAGCTTGCCTCCGCCTGGGGGGCGGTGGTGGAAGGGCCGGCCGGCTTGCTGGCCAAGTGGAAGCTCGACGAGGTCGTCAATCAGCAGCACTTCTACGCCCGCCATGTGGCGCCGGCCTTTGATGGCGGCGCCAAGCGGGTGTTCGTGGTCATCTCCGATGCCATGCGCTTCGAGGCTGCGGCCGAACTGGTGGATGCGCTGAACAGCCGCAGCCGGGTGAAGGCCCGCCTGGAGGCGATGTTGGGCGTGCTGCCCAGCTACACCGCGCTGGGCATGGCCAGCTTGCTGCCGCACCAGCGGCTGGCCTACAGGGGCAACGCCGGGCTGGATGTGACGGTGGATGACCAGCCGTCGTCGACGCTGGAACAGCGCTCGGCCATCCTGGCAGCGCACGGCGGCGTCGCCATCGGCCGCGACGCGCTGCTGGAGAAGGGCAAGGACAAGGGCCGCGAGTTCGTCAAGCCGCACAAGCTGGTCTACATCTACCACGACCTGATCGACATGGTCGGCGACAAGCGGGGTTCCGAGACCAAGACCTTCGAGGCCACGGCGAACGCCATCAAGGAACTGTCGGAGCTGGTGAGCTTCATCGTCAACAACTTGAACGGCTCCACCCTCTTCGTCACCGCCGACCACGGCTTCATGTACCAGGAGTCGGCCCTGGACGAGGCGGACCGGCACACCGTGGATGAAAGCATGCCGGGGGTGTTGAAGCCCAAGAAGCGCTACATCCTGGGCCGCGACATGTGGCCGATGCAGAGCGCCTGGGCCGGCAACACGGCCACCACGGCGGGCACGGATGAAGGCACCGGCAGTCTGGACTTTCTGGTGCCCAAGGGGGCCGGGCGGTTCCACTTTGTCGGCGGCGCGCGCTTCGTGCATGGCAGCGCCATGCCGCAAGAGATCGCAGTGCCGGTGATCGTGGTGAAGGAGATCGAGACCGACAAGGCCAAGACCCGGCAGGTGGAGGTGAGCCTGCTCGGATCCAGCAACAAGGTGGTCACGAACAAGCAGCGCTTCGAGTTCATCCAGACTGAAGCCGTGTCCGAGCGCGTGCTGCCGGTGACGCTGCTGCTGTCCATCCGCGACGGCGAAAAGTCCGTCAGCGACGAACAGATCCTGACCTTCGACAGCACCTCAGCGATGCTCGACGAGCGCAAGCGCTCGGTGATGCTGACCCTGGCCGCCGGCAACCACGACCGCAACAAGGACTACTTCCTGGTCGCGCGTGACGCGAAGACCAAGGCCGAGGCCTGGCGGGCGCCGCTGCGCATCGACCTGGCTTTCAGCAATGACTTTTAGGGGCCACCATGGCTGACGACACCGCACAGGCCGGTTTGCCTTCCGCCGCCACCCTCGATCCGGGCCTGGACAGGCTGCTCAACGAGCGCTTTGCCGGGCGCGTGGTGCGCAAGGACCTGACCAAGCTCATCAAGGAAGGGGCCAACGTCCCCGTCTACGTGCTGGAGTACCTGCTGGGCATGTACTGCGCATCGGACGACGCCGAGACCATCCGCGCCGGCCTGGACACGGTCAAGAACGTGTTGGCTGAGAACTACGTGCGACCGGACGAGGCCGAGAAGGTCAAGAGCAAGATCCGCGAGCGCGGTTCGTTCAAGGTGATCGACAAGGTCACCGTGAAGCTCAACGAGAACCGCGACGCCTACGAGGCGCTGCTGTCCAACCTGGGCATCAAGAATGCCGAGGTGCCCGACTCCTACGTGCGGCACTTCGAGAAGCTGCTGGTGGGCGGCATCTGGTGCATCGTGACGCTGAACTACCGGTTCGAGGAGAACCAGCGCACCTCGCCCTTCGTGGTGTCGGACCTCAAACCCATCCAGATGCCCAATCTGGACTTGGAAGAGCTGTTTGTGGGCCGGAAGGGGTTCACCGAGGTGCAGTGGATTGACGCGCTGCTGCGCTCGACCGGCATGGAACCCACCTGCTTCAAGGAGCGGGTGAAGTGGCACCTCCTGGCGCGGATGATTCCGCTGGTGGAGAACAACTACAACCTGTGCGAGCTGGGGCCGCGCGGCACGGGCAAGAGCCACATCTACAAAGAAATCAGCCCGAACTCCATCCTGGTGTCCGGCGGCCAGACCACGGTGGCCAACCTGTTCTACAACATGAGCGCCCGCAAGGTCGGCCTGGTGGGCCTGTGGGACGTGGTGGCCTTCGACGAGGTGGCCGGCATCAACTTCAAGGACCAGGACGGCGTCCAGATCATGAAGGACTACATGGCCTCGGGCTCGTTCAGCCGGGGCCGCGAGTCGATCAACGCCAACGCGGCGATGGTCTTCGTCGGCAACCTGCCGCAGGGGCAATCGGTTGAGTCGCTGGTGAAGACCAGCCACCTGTTTGCACCGTTCCCGGACGTGATGATCGACTCGGCCTTCTTCGACCGCTTCCACGCCTATGTGCCGGGCTGGGAGATCCCCAAGATGCGGCCAGAGTTCTTCACCGACCAGTACGGCCTGATCGTCGACTACCTGGCCGAGTGGGCGCGCGAGATGCGCAAGCGCAGCTTCGCCGACGCAATCGACAAGTTCTTCAAGCTCGGCAACAACCTCAACCAGCGCGACACCATCGCCGTGCGGCGCACGGTGTCCGGCCTGCTGAAGCTGATCTGCCCTGACGGCGCCTACACCAAAGACACGGTGCGCAAATGCCTGGAGTACGCACTGGAAACGCGCCGCCGCGTGAAGGAGCAGCTCAAGAAGATCGGGGGCATGGAGTTCTACGACGTGCACTTCTCGTACATCGACCTGCAGGACATGCAGGAGCGCTTCATCTCCGTGCCGGAACAGGGCGGTGGCGGCTTGATCCCCGAAGGCCGCCTGGCCCCGGGCGTGCTGCACACAGTCACCATGGGCGACGGTGGCATGCCCGGCGTTTACCGCATGGAGATCCAGGCGATGGCGGGCGGCGGCAAGCTGTCGGTGTCGGGCCCGGTCTCGCGCGAGCCTGTGCGCGTGGCCTTCGACTACTTCAAGGCCAACGCGGGCCGCGTGAGTGCATCGATCCACCCGACCGAGCGCGACTTCCATCTGCACCTGGTCGAACTGCAAACCGCCGGCACGCCGGACGCCCTGACCCTGGCCAGCTTCATCGTGCTGTGCTCGGCCGCGCTGGGCAAGCCGTTGCAGAGTCAGATCGTGGTGATGGGCGACATGTCGCTCGGCGGCACGATCACGCAGGCACGCAATTTGGCGGAGAGCCTGCAGGTGGCATTTGATGCCGGCGCAAAACGGATCTTGCTGCCGATGTCGAGCGTGACCGACATACCTTCGGTGCCCGGGGAACTGTTTGCCAAGTTTCAGACCAGCTTTTACTCGGATCCGGTGGATGCGGTGTTCAAGGCGCTGGGAGTCGAATAGCGGCGAAGGCGACGACTCGCGCGCGCCGGCAACGCCGGCACGCGCACGCCAGCAACGCCGGCCCGCGCCACTGGCACGGACACGCGCCACTGGCACGGACACGCGCGACTGGCACGGACACGCGCGACCTGGCGACATACTCGCTCGGCGTCGCCCGCCATGCGCGTGCCACCATCCCAAGGAGCCACCGATGCCAGCAATCCGTGCCTGCCACTGCGCCTGCGCGGCCCTGCCGCTCGAACCTGGACAACCGCCGGGCCTGGGCCGCCGCGGCTTTCTCGGCGCGCTGGCGCTGGCCGGCTGCGCCACGCCACCTTCGGCCGAAGGGGCCTGGCGGGTCGATGTCCACCACCACATCTCGCCGCCGGCCTGGGTGGCGGCGCTGAAGAAATCGAA
>JANXLW010000370.1 GCA_025354965.1 Betaproteobacteria bacterium | reverse complement strand
TATTTTGCTTTTAGCAGTAATCGTCGCGCTGCTTCTTCTCGATTGGGATTGAACAGAATAGGTGCCTCTTAAGCCCAATGCGCCCCCCGTTTCGGTGCTGGTCAACTGCGAAAGTATGGTGGTCCTGCTCGAAATCGATCCACTAGACGAAAGCAGGTCGCCTACTCGCAAAGTTCCGCTGGCTACGGAGCATACTCGTAATGTTCCTCCGGTACTGGAGCAACTGGGCGTGCTGCCACTACAACTGGTGGTGTTGCCGATGCAGGCCGTAACCACGCCCCCAACAGCTCCCGTGAACTCCGCCCCGATCGTCCCGACAATTTGCGCGCCAGTGAGGTTGCTGGTGCTGGATGTGGCGGTGGCGCTGGGGTTGTAGTCTGGGTTGTAGGCATACCAGATTTGCGAATACGCCAGTTCCTGCAGGCCGTTGTCGGTAGTTTGCGTCCCGATCATCTCCACTTGCTTGCGGATTGGTTGACCGTTCAGGGCGACGCCGGTCAGCCTGCTGGTCAGTTGCCCCCCCCCAGAATAGGGCTTGCCACCAAAGCCCAGGATCAGGGTGTTCGCACTCGCCGCATTCGACCAGTTAGCAGTAGCCACATTGGGGTTTGGGCTGCAGTTGGGGGGCGTGGCAGTGTCGCAGATCATGAGGGGGTTGCAGGTCCAGCCGGCGTCAAGGTAACCGTTCTGGTAATCGGCGCCACTACAGTCAGCGGTGAGCGGCATCGTCCTTGGCAATGTCCCGCTGGCTGGGCAATTTGTACCCGGTGTGGTAATTCCGGCACCCGTATATTTTGTGTAAGAACCCACGTGGGTGACCGTTCCACTGCTGTTCGGTTGCAGGAGAACCCCTACCATCACGTAGTCTTCAGGGTAAGGTCGACCGCTTTGCGTCACGGTTTCAGTGATGCTGTAGGTGCCATGCGTCGGCACGCGGGCAAAGACGCCTTGGCTGTCGGTATTGTTGTAATAGGTTCCGGGCAAATTCCAACTCGGGACACAGTCGGTAACGCTGAAACCAGTGCTGGCATTGCTACAAACGCCAATGCTGCCACCGACACCCCAGTTGGATGGCATATTGAAGGACAAGTGGGTGAACGCATAGGCGTTATCGAAGTCGGATTTGAGGTTCAGCGTAAACTTGTTGCCATAGCCTTCCACCCCATTGGCGCTGGTGGCGGAAAGATCGGTACTGATGTACCGCGACGCGTTGCCGACCGTGCCCTTGACCGTGACCGTGCAGACGGTACAAGCCGGGTTCGTGCCGCCACAGGGATTCGGCGTCGATGTGGCACTGGTATATTGATAAGTGCCGGCCCCTAGACTGGCCGCTGCCAGCGACGCCAAGCCGCTGCAGGTGCTGTTGGTATAGCTGCCGTTCAGGGCCGCCGTCCGGAGGGTGGCTTGAGCGTTTTCCACCCCGCTTTCCGCAAGAAAAAATGTTGCAGTGCTGTTCAGTTGCTGCGCACCGTCAATGCTGTTGGAACCGGTGATGAGGAGCGTCTGGCTGAGCGCAAAAATCACCGCTGCTATCAGGAAGATTACTCCCAAGACGCCGGCGATACCTCGCTGGTGCAAACGCGAACTACAACGCGGTGCGTTCATCATGCATTCCTCAGTGACACGCGAGTGCGTTGCGCCGTGCTCTGTACGCCAGTTGTCGGGTCGGTCACAGTCAATGTAATCACCACGAAGCGCATGTTGCTCGCAGTGATGGGGGTCGTGTTGGGGGAAGGTGAATTGTCGTTATAGCCATTGACATCGTAATAAGTCAGCGTAAAGCTGCCGACCTGGCTGGTTAAAGTTGATGTGGTCGCGGGCGACGAGTAGCCAAGAAACAGGCTGGATCCGCCAGTGCAGGTCGTCGAGTTGGTGCCGTTGCAAATAGTAACGGTCACGCCATCGCTCCTGCTGAGCACCAAATTCGTCGCAGAAAATGCGGTGATGCAATACTGGTCGGTAATGGTGCCGCTGCAATAGGTGGCGGGGGTTGCGGTGCTATTGGCATATTTGGTTTCACGGATTTCGCGGGCCAGGCGCTCCAACACATAGCGCGCCTGGCCCACGCTGGCGGTGTTGTCGTTAACCATTTGGGCGGTGGCAAAGGTATCCTTCAGCATGGACGTGCCAACTGCCGCGACCATGCCGACCAACACGATAGAAATAACAAGCTCGACCAGGGTGAAGCCAAGATCGCGTTGCAAGGAAATTTTGCTGCGCATGTTAATAATTGACCAGTTGAAGAACGACGGGGGTCAGATTCGGGCCACCTTTGTTGATCGTAATCGTTGCTGTGCAGGTTGCGCTAGCATTAGTGCACGCCGTTACCGAGCTACCACTGTCGTTGATCAGCGTTAGGATGGGCGCGCCGAAGCCGCCATAATTACCCAGACCATTACAGGCTGACGTGGTAACGGAGGTGTAACTCAAGTTCCGCCGCATAGCCAAAACCTGCTCGGCGCATTCCTGCATCAATTGCGTGCCGACTTCCAACACCTTGTTGTCCGATTGTCCGTTGAAAATTGTGGTCTGCAACGAGATGATGGAGATCGAGGCAATGCCCAGCAAGACCAGTGCAATGATCGATTCGATCAGGGTGAAGCCCCTGCATGCGGCAAAACGTTGCGGATAAACATGCCTCATGGGACAGTAACCAGGCCTGTCAGTGCCGCCACCGCAACGGTTTTTGTATCACTACCAGAAACCAGGGTGTAACTCGCGGCGGTAGATGCGCCCGCACTGGTTAATGGCTGGCCCAGACTGTTGAAATCCAGCGGCGTAACAATGCCGCTAGTGGTCAGTGTGACACCTTTCTGTAAAAGCACGCTGGCAGAGGGGCATGGACTCGCGCCGTCAACGCAGCTTACGCTGTATCCGGTCTGACTAAGGGCGATTCTCATGCGTCTGCCCGAGGTATAGGCCAGTGTTTGTGTATGGCGGATATCGCTCGCCAGCGTCTGCGCTTGGGACGGCAGGGTCATTGCCGATGGGGTCGTACCCCTCATCATCACAACTACGCTAACGACACCCAAGGTGGCAATGATGATGACCAATTCCACAAGGGAAAATCCGGTCTGCGATTTTTTCAAATTCAGCATCCAGATGGGAATCCATTTTAGTCATTGACGCCGGATAACAAGTATCTAAAAATGAAACCAGTTATCCGGCCTTTTGACTGGACTTACTTTTCACGCACCAAATGCTGTAAAAGTTGCACTGTGAGTTCCGTCAGTGGCAATACAAGAACCAGTTGAGCCAGCTGTAAGAGCAGCGGCAGAAATAGAAAAGCCGGTTGGCACTTGAATCAAAGTTGTAAGTACAGAGCAATTGGCTACTGCTACGCCCGAAGCTAACCCCCCCTGTTTTGCCGCATAGTTGCTCGCCGATGCAGAAGCCGCCGCTCCTGCAACCCCTTGCGCGACCCCCGTTTTTGCGTCGTCAGACAAATTCAGGAATTTCGGAATTGCCACCGCCGCCAGGATGCCGATGATGACGATGACGATGATCAGTTCGATCAACGTAAAACCAGCCTGTCTGGCAGCTTGCATTGTGAGTTGTTTGCGCACGATATTGCTCCTTGAAAAATGGACCGTAACCTGGATGCGCCCCGCTCCCCTGCCGCAGCAACCCGTCGCAACGGGATAAAAGAAACGAGCCGCCAACTAATTACCACGCTCCAATAGTGGGTAACGGAACCAAATGTAAGCGAACTCTTTGCAAATGACAAGCTGCGAATTGACTGCAATTTGAACGCATTGTGTTGCAAACAACACATAAATTCGCCACTGCCAAGTAACCCTGATTGCAGCCCAGATATTTGTGCTAGCATCGTTTTGTTACAAAGATAAAGACTACCGGGCAACGAGACTCTTATGGCAAGTTTGCTGGGAAGAAGCGGGACAAAAAGCGGGGCGGCAGTCGTAGTTGACAAGGACACCGTGCGCGGGGTCACCATAGTGGCGCCGACTCAAGGCTCGTCGGGCAAGCCGAGGGTGCTGGGCTGCGCGGCGCAGCCATCGGGCGAAATCAGCAGCCAGGCGCTGGCAGCGCTGGCCAAAAAGCTCAACTCGGCCAGCAGGCGTTGGGTGTTGACGCTGGCCCGGCCAGACTACAAGATGCTGGTCGTTCCTGAACCGGCAGTGCAGCCAGACGAGGTTGAGCAAAGCTTGCGCTGGACTATTGCCAACCAGATTGACTACCCGATCGATGAGGCCAATATCGCCTGGATGAAGATTCCCACTGCTGAACAGCAACCGAACCGCCCGCCGCATTTGTATGCCGTGGTGGCGCGGCACGAACTGGTTGCCAATTCCGAGCAACTGTTCAAGGATGCCGGCTTGGTGCTGGATGCCGTGGATGTGCATGAAACCGCCCAGCGCAACATTGCCAACCTGGTCGGCAAGCCCGGTGAAGGCATCGGCCTGCTGCGCATCGGCCGCGACGGCATGGAGTTCACCATTTCCTTCAACGGCGAGTTGTACCTGGACCGTTTCGTTGAAGAATCGCTGTTTGAAGACAGAGACATGGATGCCGAGTCAGAGCAGCGTGCCATGGAGCGCATTGCGTTGCAGGTGCAGCGCTCGCTGGCTTTCATTGACCGCACCATGCCGTTCATTACCGTCGGGCGTGTGCTGATTGCCCCGCTGCCAGCGCCATCGGGCGCGGC
>JANXLW010000308.1 GCA_025354965.1 Betaproteobacteria bacterium | reverse complement strand
CCGGACACTACTGAGGCCAGATAATGGCTGTCCAACGCCATGGAAAATCACATGAACAACTCTTCCGACAGCACACCCACCCAAGTCAGCGCTGTGCTGCAGCCACGCCTGACCAGCCTGTCGCATGGCGGTGGCTGCGGCTGCAAGATTGCGCCGGGCGTGCTGTCGGAAATCCTGAAAGGCGTCAGCACCATGCCGCTGCCCAAGGAATTGCTGGTGGGCATCGAAACCTCGGACGACGCGGCCGTCTACCAGCTTAACGATGAGCAGGCCCTGATTGCCACCACCGATTTCTTCATGCCCATTGTTGACGACCCGTTTGACTTTGGCCGTATTGCCGCTACCAACGCGATCTCTGACGTCTATGCCATGGGTGGCACACCGATTTTGGCGCTGGCGCTGGTCGGCATGCCGATCAATGTACTGTCGACGCAGACCATCGCCAAAATTCTCGAAGGCGGTGCCAGCGTGTGTCGGGAGGCAGGCATTCCGATCGCTGGTGGTCACACGATTGACTCGGTCGAACCCATTTACGGCCTGGTGGTGTTGGGTCTGGTGCACCCCAGCCGCGTCAAACGCAATGCCGACGCCCGCGTCGGCGACAAGCTGATTCTGGGCAAGCCACTGGGCGTGGGGATTTTGTCGGCGGCACTGAAGAAAGAAAAGCTCGACGCGGCGGGCTATGCGCAAATGATTAATGTGACGACCAAATTGAACACCCCCGGACCTGAACTGGCGGCGCTGCCAGGTGTGCACGCCATGACCGACGTGACCGGCTTTGGTCTGGCCGGGCACGCCCTGGAGTTGGCACGCGGGTCCAACTGCATGGTGCAAATCGACTGGTTGCACGTGCCTTTGCTAGCCGGTGTGCGGGAACTGGCTTTGCAGGGCATGGTGACCGGTGCTTCGGCGCGCAATTGGTCCGGCTATGGGCACGACATTGGTCTGCCCGTTGGCTTTGCTGCGGTCGATCAAGCGCTTTTGTCTGACCCGCAAACCAGCGGTGGCTTACTGGTGTCGTGCGTACCAGATGCAGTGAGTGCAGTGCTGGAAATTTTCCGACGGCATGGTTTTGATGCGGCCACCGAGATTGGTGAAATCACCGCTGGCACAAATGGGGCCAAACTGAGGCTGTGCTAGTTCACGGCGGATGCTGGATAGCCATTCGCGGGGGTGGGACTGGCCAAAGCCAAGTAAAACCAGGTTTTTGCCCGGCGGCAAGTCAGACTGTGCCACTACTTTGGCCAAGCACGCGGGTCAGAAAGGTCGATATGTCTGCCACTTCGCGCGGATGCACGCTATGCTGCATCGGGTAGCTGTGCCATTGCACGGCGTAGCCCAGCTGGTTCAGTAACTCGCGTGTGCTTTCGCCGCGTGCTGCCAGTACCACCGGGTCCATGTTGCCGTGACCCATAAAAATAGGCACATGCGCGTTGGCCTGCGTGCGCTCGGCGAGCAGGGTGTCGGCCAACGGCAGGTAGCCAGACAGGGCAATGAGGCCCGCCAATCTGTGCGCGAAACGCAAGCCGGTGTGCAGGGCCATGGCGCAACCTTGAGAGAATCCGGCCAGCACAATGCAGTGAGCCGGGATGCCGCGTGATATTTCATGCTCGATCAACGCGGTAATGGCCTGCCTGGATTTCTCGATGCCCGCTGCGTCCTGGCGACTCACCAGGTCGACGCCAAAAATGTCGTACCAAGCCGGCATCACATAGCCGCCATTGAGCGATACCGGCAGGCTGGGGGCGTGCGGAAAGACGAAGCGAATCGGTGGGCAACTGTCAAGCTGCAACTCGGGCACCAGCGCGGCAAAATCGTTGCCATCAGCGCCCAGGCCGTGCAGCCAGATCACGGCAGCGCCGGGTTGCGGGGCACTTTCAATTTCGATACGCGGTAGCAATTTGTTCATGACAGCAGCGCCTGTGCGAATTCACGTGCATTAAAGGTTTCAAGGTCCTCGAGCTTTTCACCGACGCCGATGAAATACACCGGCACCGGACGCTCGCGAGCTATGGCTGCCAGCACGCCGCCTTTGGCGGTACCGTCCAACTTGGTGACGATCAGACCACTGAGTTGCAGCGCGTCGTCAAATGTCTTGACCTGGGTGAGCGCATTTTGGCCGGTGTTGCCATCAATCACCAGCAGCACCTCATGCGGCGCCGTGGCGTCGGCTTTTTGCACCACGCGTTTGATTTTCTTCAACTCTTCCATCAGGTGCAACTGGGTTGGCAAGCGTCCTGCGGTGTCTACCAATACCACGTCTTTGGCGCGTGCTTTGCCTGCGCTGACAGCGTCAAAAGTGACCGCCGCCGGGTCTCCTCCCTGCTGGCTGATGATTTCAACCGAAGCGCGCTGGGCCCAGACACTGAGTTGCTCACGGGCAGCGGCACGAAAGGTGTCGGCGGCGGCCAGTAATACAGAAGCGCCGTTGTTTGTGAGATGCTGGGTGAGCTTGCCAATGGAAGTGGTTTTGCCTGCACCGTTAACGCCCGCCACCATGATGACGCACGGCTTGTGCTGCCCGATCACCAGCGTTTTTTCCAGCGGTGCGAGCAGGCTGGTGAGCGACTCGACCAGTAGATCCTTGACAGCAGCCGGGTCCGTCGCTTTACTGTCCTTGACGCGTTGTTTGAGGTCATCCAGCAGGTACTGCGTGGCCTTCACACCGGTGTCGGCCATCAGCAAGGCGGACTCCAGGTCTTCGTACAAGACGTCGTCAATTCGAGTGCCGGTAAAGACGCCAGTGATACCGGAGCCGGTCTTGCGCAGCCCGGTCTTGAGCTTGGCAAGCCAGTTTCGCCGCTCCAGGGCAACTTGCACCACCTCAACAGTCGCCGCCGGTTGCGCCTGTGCCGACAGCGCTGTCGCTGTTGGCTTCTTTTTAAAAAAACTGAACATTGGGGGACTTCATGGAATCACGTCATTCTATGAAACCACTGGTCCAACATTCCTTCGCCTGCTGGCGCTGACCTTGAGTCAGCCTTTGCGCACCTGCAACAACCCAAAAAAGATAGAAAGACGATACTGCCAGCGCAGTGTCTGGACAGGTCAGTGAGTGATGGCGACCAATACGCTGCAGGGGGAGTGCTCAATGAGGACCTTGGAGATGGAACCGCGCCACCACCGGGCGGCCCAGCTATCCAGGTGCTTGTGGCCCACCACAATAAGGTCGGCCGGGATCTTGCGAGCAAGTTTTGTGATCTCGTCCACCGTTTCACCGACCAACACCTGGCCGGTCGCAGTATGGCCGGCCACTGCAAGGCGACGTATGCCGTCAT
>JANXLW010000358.1 GCA_025354965.1 Betaproteobacteria bacterium | reverse complement strand
GGTCGAGTCGCCGCTTGACATTGCGGACACAGTGCGCACGCGACTCATCAATTCGGCGCAGCAGGCCGGCTGCAAGCGATCCTGGATCTTTACCTCTGCAACTTTGGGAGACGATTCGGGTTTGCGATGGTTTACCGAGCCCTGTGGCCTGGATACTGCGGAAATTCTGAGAGTGCAAAGCCCGTTTGATTATTCGCTTCAAGCGGCGTGGTACGTACCCCCCTATTTGGCCCGGCCCAGTGATCCAGGCCACAGCCTGCAGGTGGCTGAATTTGTCGCCGCCGCGGCGACCGTGATTGGCGGGCGTACGCTTGTTCTGACAACCACATTGCGCGCCTTGCAAACGGTGAGTGAGGCCCTGCAACGGCATTTCACAGATTCAGCGGCACTTGAAGTCCTGGTGCAGGGGCAGCAAACAAAACGCGAACTGATGGAACGATTTCGTCGAGGAAGCCAGGGCGAAACGGCCGGTTGCATCCTGATCGCCTCAGCCTCATTTTGGCAAGGGGTGGACGTACCTGGGGATGCGCTGCAACTGGTGGTGATTGACAAATTGCCGTTTCCGCCGCCAAGCGATCCGATGGTGGAAGCGCGTGCCAAACGCCTTGAGGCCAGCGGACGCAGTGTATTCAAAGATTACTTTTTACCCGAGGCGGCCATCGCCCTAAAGCAAGGTGCCGGTCGATTGATTCGGCATGAATCGGATCGCGGTGTGCTGGTGGTTTGCGACACCCGATTGGTGCAGATGGGCTACGGCCGCAGATTGTTGAATGCCTTGCCAAGCATGAGAAAAATCAGTTCGCAGCTAGAACTGACCGAAACCCTCAATTCGCTTACCAGAATTTCCACCACGGATCGGAACTGGTTTTGAATCCATTGCTCAAGTATTCTGAATGTGGGTAACTTTTTTCGAGCACCCGTTTCGCATCGTCGCGCAGTTTTGTCATGCCCAGCGCGTCATACGATTTGACAAGGATGAACACTGCCTCCTCGATTGCGGGCACGTTCTGGTAGTCAGAAATCGCAAGCTGAGCCCGGTTGATGGCTGCCACATAGGCACCGCGGCTAAAGTAATAACGAGCAACATGCACCTCGTAGCGGGCCAGTGAATTGACAATGAAGGTCATGCGCTGGCTGGCGTCCGGTGCATAGCGGGAGGTCGGGAACCGGGTAAGTAGTTCTTTGAATGACTCAAAGGATTCTTTGGCCGCCTTTTGATCGCGTTCTGCCAGATCCTGGCGGGTGATGGCCGAAAACATGCCCAGGTCGTCATTGAAGTTGACCAGACCTTTGAGGTACAAGGCGTAATCAAGCGCGGGACTCGCCGGGTGCAATTTCAAGAAGCGATCGATCGTCGCGATGGCCTGCGCCGATTCGCCGGATTTGTATTGCGCGTATGCCTTATCAAGTTGGGCCTGTTGCGCCAGAGGTGTGCCGGCGGCACGGCCTTCAAGCTTTTCAAGCAGCGTGATAGCCTTGTCATAGCTGCCAGAACTCAATTCATCTTTGGCGTCGGCGTATATTTTGTTCGGACTCATTGTCGCTGTCTTGTCCTCCGGGGTAGACGAACACCCAAGCAACAATGCCACCCCGGTCAGCGAGCAGACACAGACAACCGATAATTTGGCGCGAAGCATGTAGGACAACTTTCTTGAAGAATTCCGAATCGATTATATCGAGTGAGCCGGCTAGCGATGATGCCGAAGACCGGGCCGACGCGGGTCCGGATGTCGAGTTGCGCCACCTGATATTTGGCGCGGCCCAGCATGGACAGCGTCTGGACCGTGCGCTGGTCGAACTGGTGCCGGAATTTTCACGTAGCTACTTGCAACAATTGATAGATCTGGATGGTGTCATGATCAATGGAGCGGTGATGCGCAAACCGGCCATGCGGGTCAAGGCTTCGGATACGGTGACGATTGAATTGCGGCCAACGCCGCAAAGCCAGGCGTTCAAGCCGGAAGTCATGGCGCTGAATATTGCATATGAGGATGAACATTTGTGGGTGATCGACAAGCCGGCCGGCCTGGTGGTGCACCCGGCGCCCGGCAACTGGAGTGGCACGCTGTTGAATGGCTTGCTGGCATATGACGAAAAAGCCATGAATTTGCCGCGTGCCGGCATTGTTCACCGCCTGGACAAAGATACCAGCGGATTGATGGTTGTGGCACGCACGCGCCCGGTGATGGATGCATTGATTCGATTGATCGCCGCGCGCGAGGTTAGTCGGCAGTACGTGGCGCTGGCCCACGCTCCCTGGGTCGGTCCACGCCAGCGCGAGGTCAGCGCGCCGATTGGCCGCGATCCGCACAACCGTTTGCGAATGGCTGTCGTCGATCTGGATAAATCCCCGGGTAAATTGGCCAGAACAGATATAGAACTGCTTGAAAACTGCCATCAAGGATGTCTGGTTCGGTGTACTTTGCATACCGGTCGCACACACCAAATTCGCGTTCATTTGGCATCCATGGGACATCCGCTGGTGGCCGATGAACTGTACGGCGGTGCGTTGGCCGCGGGCCTGCGTCGACAGGCTTTGCATGCCTTTCGTCTCGCATTCGACCATCCGGTAACTGGTCGGTCCATGTTGTTTGAGTCGAGCCTGGCGGAAGATTTGAATGTGGCCTTGAGCCAGTGGGGCCTAAGTTATAATTATCTGCAATGATGTAAAAACCATTACCCGGCCGGCAGCCGGGGTAGGCGCTGAGGATTTGACAATCTGCCAGCCGCGCCCCAACGAATCATACTGATTTCGCACCTTGAAGGTGCTCTTCCCGGAAATTGCAAGACCATGAATACGGCGGATGCCAAGCGCGTTCTAGAAACCGCCTTGATTTGCTCGCAGCAACCCTTGCAGGTACACGACATGCGCGTCATGTTTGACTATGGGTTGGAATTTGACACCCTTAAAACACTGTTGCATGAGCTGCAGCAGGATTGGGCCCAGCGTGGTATCGAGCTGGTCTGCGTCGCCACCGGATGGCGTTTTCAAAGCCGACCGGAAATGAAACCCTATCTGGATCGACTGCATCCGGAAAAGCCGCCTCGCTACACCCGTGCCACACTGGAAACCCTGGCGATCATTGCGTATCGACAACCGGTCACCCGCGGAGATATAGAGGACATTCGGGGGGTGACCGTCAATTCCCTGCTTCTCAAGCAATTGGGAGACAGGGGATGGATTGAGGCTATCGGCCACCGCGATACCATCGGGCGACCAGCGCTCTTTGCAACGACCAAACAGTTTCTGGATGATCTGGGGCTGCAGTCGCTCGATCAACTACCCCTGATGGATACACCGGCACAACAGGCCGACGTCTTGCAGGAACTTGGCACAAATCGGTTGCTCACTCAATCGGAATTGCCAATTCCGCTGGACCGGTCGCCGACCTTGAACGACGGTGGGTTTGCGAAGGATGCCGACGCCACTGGCACGGTCGACTCTGATGGTGAATTATTTTTCTTGACAGGAACTCAGCCATGACCGTACTCAGTGACGACATTTCGGCCCAGTTAAATGCGCACCCTGTTGAACCAGGGAGTGAGCCAATCGCAGATGACGCAACTGCATTTGATGGAGACTCGGACCCGGCGGGAGAGTCACCGCCGCAGCTGACAGCACCAACTGCGGCAGCAGAAGAAAAAGCGTTGACGATGGCGTCCTCAGAACACCGTTTTGAGGATGTGGTGTCGGGACAATTCGACGCTGACGAGCAGAGTGTCGACCTGGTTCCTGCCAAACGTGTACTGGCGCCAATGGCCGAAACCCCAAAGCTGCACAAAGTCCTGGCGCAGGCCGGGATGGGGTCACGGCTGGAGATGGAGCAATTGATCATGGAGGGCAGGATCACGGTCAACAATGAGCCTGCTCACATCGGTCAACGGATCCAGTTTGGCGATCACGTCAAAGTCAACGGTAAGCCGATCCGATTCAGGATTGAAGCGCCGCCGCCACGGGTTATTGCCTATCACAAGCCGGTTGGAGAAGTTGTCACACACGATGACCCGCAGAATCGCCCAACCGTGTTTCGCAGATTGCCCAAGCTATTTCAGGGCAAATGGCAATCGGTTGGACGACTTGATCTGAACACTGAGGGTTTGCTGCTTTTTACCAGCTCCGGGGAGTTGGCAAACAATCTGATGCACCCTCGCTTCGGCCTTGAGCGGGAGTATGCCGTGCGCGTGTTGGGGGCATTGAGCAAGGATGAGAAGCAGCGACTCCTTGACGGGGTCAAGCTGGACGATGGTGTGGCTCAATTTGGCATGATTGAAGAGGGTGGCGGGGAAGGTTCCAACTGCTGGTACCGCGTTACCATTTCAGAGGGCCGCAATCGCGAAGTCCGGCGCATGCTGGAAGCGGTGGGCCACGCGGTGAGTCGATTGATCCGAATCCGTTATGGCGCCATGGTGCTACCGCGTGGGCTAAAACGCGGCGCCTGGATGGAACTGGACGAAGTCGACATCAAGTCGTTGCTGCAGGTTGCCGGTACACGAAGTTCATGGGCGTCGGGAAACGACGCAAACCTGGGTTCAGGGGATATGCCCAGACGCGACGCCGGCGAGCAGCAGCCCGGTTCAAGAAGTCGCCGTCGGGGCGGCCGCGGCAACGGGCCGCGCAGCGCAGGAAATGGTCAACGCGGCGGGTCAACCGGCGGTGGCAAAGACAATGGACCAGGGTTTTTGGCAGGTCCGGGTCGAAAGAGTCGCAGTGAGCCGGGTGACCGGTCAGGTAATGCTGCCCAACCGGACCCGATGAAGACTGCTTTTGGCTATATTGGTGCCGATAGTTTCACCCGCCAGCGGCAGGATCAGGGGCAACGCCGTGGTGGCGGTGGCTCCAATGGCGGACCACGCCGCGGCGGTCGTGGTCGCTGACTTTCAAGATAAAATCAAACGCTTTGCCCGTTGGGTAGATATTCAAACCTCAAGCTCAGGAAAACTCATGACGATCGAACGTACTCTCTCTATCATCAAGCCCGATGCGGTTGCCAAAAACGTAATTGGCCAGATTTACGCACGTTTCGAGGCGGCAGGTTTGAAAATAGTCGCGGCGAAACTGGTTCAGTTGTCGCGCGGCGAGGCAGAAGCTTTCTACGCCGTCCATAAAGAGCGTCCCTTTTTCAAGGATCTGGTTGAATTCATGATCTCCGGTCCGGTCATGATTCAGGCGCTCGAAGGTGAAAACGCCGTTTTGAAGAATCGTGACCTGATGGGTGCAACCGATCCGAAAAAGGCGGCACCTGGCACTATTCGCGCCGACTTTGCTGACAGCATCGATGCAAATGCGGTACATGGCTCTGACGCTGTTGCAACTGCCGTTGTCGAAGTCAGCTTCTTTTTCCCCGGCATGAACGTTTACGCCCGTTAGATATGGCCTGTGCGCTCCATCACGTTTTACCGCCTTGCCATGGGGTCATAACGCGCTTGGGGCGGCTTGGCGTCGCGCCATGACAACCAATCTGCTCGACTTTGACCTCAATGGCCTAGCCGTTTTTTGTGAACAACTGGGTGAAAAGCGCTATCGCGCAGTTCAGTTGTTTCGATGGATTCATCAAAAGGGTGCATCCAGTTTTGATGACATGAGTGATCTCGCAAAGTCCTTGCGAGAAAAGCTCAAGGGGGTCGCACATGTGATGCCGCTGCCCGTGATGTCGCAGCATATCTCGTCCGACGGCACCATCAAATGGTTGTTTGACGTTGGCGCCGGGGACGCCGTAGAGGCCGTCTTTATTCCCGAAGAGGACAGGGGAACGCTGTGCATTTCTTCGCAGGCTGGTTGTGCGGTGGGTTGTCGATTTTGTTCCACCGGACATCAGGGGTTCAGCCGAAATCTGAAGACCGGTGAGATCATCGCGCAACTGTGGTTTGCCGAGCATTTTTTGCGAAAGCACTTGCGCCGCGATGAGCGAGTCATCTCGAATGTTGTGATGATGGGAATGGGCGAACCGCTGCAGAATTATTCTCAACTTGTGCCGGCACTGCGTGCCATGCTGGATGATCATGGCTATGGTTTGTCCAGGCGGCGTGTCACGGTGTCGACTTCCGGCATCGTACCCAAGATGGATCTTCTTGCCGAGCAATGCCCGGTGGCGCTGGCGGTATCGCTGCATGCGCCCAACGATGCCTTGCGGGACAACCTTGTGCCGCTGAACAAAAAATATCCGCTGGCCGAATTGCTGGGCGCTTGCATCCGGTATCTGGCCTATGCGCCGCGCGACTTTATTACTTTTGAATACTGCATGCTCGATGGTGTCAACGACCAGCCGGAGCAGGCGCACGAATTGGTGAAGCTGGTTCGCCAGTATTCCAACAGTGGTGCGTGGTGCAAGTTCAATTTGATTCCATTCAACCCGTTTCCCCAATCTGGTTTGAAGCAATCTTCAGCGCATCAAATTCTGGCTTTCGCCCGGATTCTGAATGATGCGGGTATTGTCACGACAATACGCAAGACCCGAGGCGATGACATTGACGCTGCCTGCGGTCAACTGGCAGGCGACGTCATAGACCGCACCCGTGTCGACCAGCGAATTGCGCGCCAGCGCACTGTGATGCTAAAGCCGATTGCGACAATTGTCGAAACGGTCAAGGAGACTTGAGAAATGAATATGCGCGCAACGGTATGGAGGCTTTTCAGGCAACAGTTGTTTTGTGCCTGTCTGCTGGTTGTTGGTTTGACCGGCATTACCGGGTGTGCATCAAAATCGGGTGGCTCCGCAATTGGCGCCCGGGGCACCGAGATGGTCACCGATTCTGATGAACCTGAGTTGCGCAAGCGCGCCCGTATTCGGCTCGAACTGGCGGTTGGGTATTTTGAGTTAGGTCAGACCAAGGATGCTCTGGATGAACTGAAGCAGTCCATTTCTGTCGACCCAAACTACGCTGAAGCCTACAGCCTGCGCGGACTCATTTACATGCGTCTCAACGATTTCCGATTTGCCGAGGAGAGTTTCAGGAAAGCTCTCAGCATGAGTCCGCAGGACGCAAACGTCATGCAAAACCTGGGCTGGCTGCTGTGTCAGCAGGCCAAATACCCGGAGGCGCAGCAGCTTTTCTCCCAGGCACTCGCAAATCCGCAATATGGGGAGCGTGCCAAGACGCTGCGGACACAGGGTCTGTGTCAAGTCAGGGCCGGGCTGAGGGCGGATGCAGAGATCAGTCTGTTGAAGTCCTATGAGTTTGATGCGGGCAATCCTGTGACGGCTTACAACCTGGCTACCCTGTTGTTCCAGCGTGGCGATTTTGTTCGAGCACAGTTCTATGTGAGGCGCTTGAACAACACTGAGCTGGCCAATGCCGAATCTCTCTGGTTGGGAGTCAAGGTAGAGCGACGCATGGAAAATGGCGACGCCATGCAGCAATTGGCAGCACAGTTGGTCAAGCGTTTTCCGCAGTCACGCGAAGCAGCCTCCTTCCAGCGAGGTGCTTTCGATGAATGAGGCAGTACTACAGTCAAGTGACGAGCGAGCCGACAAGGATTCGGTTGTGCAGACGACTGCTGGTGGCATGTTGCGACACGCGCGCGAAGCGCAGGGGCTACACATAGCGGCTATGGCTGTTTCCCTCAAGGTGCCGGTCAATAAGCTGGAAGCGCTGGAGGCAGATCGATTTGAATTGTTGCCGGGCGCTGTTTTTGTTCGCGCGCTGGCGGCCAGTGTTTGTCGGACTTTAAAAATCGATCCGACGCCGATACTGGAGAGACTGCCACATACAAGCGCACCCCGCCTGACGACTGATGAGTCGGGCATCAACGTCGCATTTCGCTCCAGTGGCAGCAGTTCACACCTGTTGTCGCGTGAGCAATTCTCAAAACCCATCGTGTGGGTTGTGCTGGCTTTGCTGGTGGGAGCTCTGATACTTGTTGTTTTCCCTTTCGCACAGCGAGTCGAACTTACTGGTTCCAGTAATTCTGCCGCGGATGTGGTGATTGCGCCGCTCCCGGTCACCCCACCGGCCGCGATCGAAGTTGAAAATCCGCCTACTGCGATTGCACCGGCGCCGTCCTCGTCCGATGTTTTAACCGGTGTGCCGGGCGCGAACCAGCCCGGATCGGTTGCAGCGACCGGCATCGTGGTATTCAAAGCGCACGGTGCATCGTGGGTAGAGGTGGTTGATGCCAATGGCGTGGTCCGGCTACGCACCACCATGACGGACGGCGCTGTCCTTGGCGCCTCTGGGTCGACGCCACTCTCTGTGGTTGTCGGACGCGCCGATTTGATAGATGTTCGAGTGCGCGGCCAGGTATTCGATACGGCGCTTATTGCGAAAGACAACGTAGCGCGTTTTGAGGTGAAGTAATGGGATCTCTATTGCCGATTGAAACTGCGCAGGCCAAGGCGCGGAGGTCCCGTCAGGCTCGTGTGGTCTGGGGTGAGCGAATTGTCACGGTGGGCGGCGATGCGCCCGTGCGCATTCAGTCCATGACCAACACCGACACTGTGGATGCCATTGGCACCGCGATCCAGGTCAAGGAACTGGCCTTGGCCGGGTCCGAGATGGTGCGCCTGACGGTCAATACGCCAGAGGCCGCTGGCGCTGTTCCGTACGTTCGTGAGCAGCTTGACCGAATGGGTATTGATGTTCCGCTGATTGGCGATTTTCACTATAACGGTCACCGCTTGCTGACGGATTTTCCGGCCTGCGCGCAAGCCTTGTCCAAATACCGGATCAATCCGGGCAACGTGGGCAAGGGTGACAAGCACGACAGGCAGTTCGGCCTGATGATTGAGGCAGCGATGCGATGGGACAAGCCCATTCGCATCGGCGTCAACTGGGGTAGCCTGGATCAGGAGTTGCTGGCAAGTTTGATGGATGAGAATAGTCGTCGAACCACGCCCTGGGACGCCAAACCGGTTATGTATGAAGCCCTGATTACTTCTGCCATAGAGTCGGCTCACCTGGCGGCCGCGATGGGCATGAACGAGAACCAGATCATCCTTTCCTGCAAAGTCAGTGGTGTCCAGGATCTGGTGTCGGTCTACCGTGAACTGGCAAAGCGCTGCGACTATCCGCTGCATCTGGGTTTGACCGAGGCCGGCATGGGAACCAAAGGGGCTGTTGCCTCGGCGACGGCGCTTTCCATTTTGTTGCAGGAGGGCATCGGTGACACGATCCGTGTTTCACTGACGCCGCAACCAGGTGAAGCCAGAACGCAGGAGGTTTTGATTGCCTGCGAGTTACTGCAGGCGCTGGAACTCAGGTCGTTTGTCCCCAGCGTCACCGCCTGCCCTGGCTGTGGTCGCACCACCAGCACCACTTTTCAGGAGTTGACCAAGCAGATTGAGGATTTCCTGAGGATGCAAATGCCGGTTTGGCGCGAGAAATACCCCGGCGTGGAAAAACTGAAGGTCGCGGTGATGGGGTGCATTGTGAACGGGCCTGGTGAAAGCAAGCATGCCGACATTGGCATCAGCCTGCCGGGCACCGGCGAGGCGCCAGCGGCCCCGGTCTACATCGACGGCGAGAAACACCTGACTTTGCGCGGTGAGACGATTGCGCAGGAGTTCCAGAAAATTGTCGAAAACTATATTGAAAGACGCTTCGGTAGCCGGTCTACCGTCGACGCCAGTTGAGTTGATTCATGAGTGAAAAACCAGTTGCCGCAAAGGCTGAGAAGCTGACCGCCGTCAAAGGCATGAACGACATTCTTCCGCCGGATTCCGCGCGTTGGGAATGGCTTGAAGACAAGGTGCGGTCCTTGATGGGCCTCTATGCCTATCGCAATATCCGCACGCCCATCGTCGAGTCGACGGCGCTGTTCGTGCGCGGCACCGGCGAGACCACAGACATTGTCGAGAAGGAGATGTACTCCTTTGAAGACAAGCTCAACGGAGAGCCGCTCACCTTGCGCCCGGAAAACACACCGGGCGTGGTGCGTGCAGCAATTGAGCACAACCTGACCTACGATGGTGGCAAGCGCCTGTACTACATGGGGCCGATGTTCCGGCATGAGCGCCCCCAGCGCGGACGCTATCGGCAGTTCTACCAATTGGGCGCCGAAGCACTTGGTTTTGCCGGGCCGGAGGTGGATGTTGAACTGATGCTGCTGGTGCACCAACTGTTTGCCAATCTGGGTTTGCGCAACGTGCGGGTTGAACTTAACAGTCTGGGTGTGTCGGCGGAGCGCCAAGCACATCGGGCGGCGTTGATTACTTACTTTTCGCAGCATCTGGAGCAGTTGGATGCTGAGGCGCAACGCCGCCTGCACAGCAACCCGCTACGAATTTTGGACACCAAGAATCCTGCCATGCAAGCGCTTGTGCAGGGTGCGCCGCAACTACTGAATTATCTGGGTGACGCATCGCTCAAGCACTTTGACACGGTCAAGACATTACTGACGGCGTGCGGTGTTAACTGGACTGTCAATCCTCGACTGGTACGAGGTTTGGACTATTACAGCCACACTGTGTTCGAATTCATAACCGACGAACTTGGCGCCCAGGGCGCACTTTGCGGCGGTGGGCGGTATGACGGTTTGTTCGAGCTGCTGGGTGGCAGGCCGACCCCGGCGGTGGGCTGGGGCATGGGGCTGGAGCGGGTGCTGGAACTCATCAAGGAGCAGGGGCGGGTTGAAGCCGCTCCGACGCCAGATGTTTACGCCGTGATTCCCGATGCCTCTGCTTTGCCGATCACCCTGCAAACGTTACAGATCTTGCGCGCTGCCGGGGTCAAAGTGCAAATGCACGCGGGTTTGGCGGACAGCCCGGGCAGCATGAAGTCGCAATTCAAGAAGGCCGACGGCAGCGGTGCGAACTATGCGCTGATTTTTGGCAAAGATGAGTTGACGCAAAACGCTGTCACAGTCAAAGCACTGCGGGATGGCATTGGTGCGCAATCAAGTCGGTCGCTTGCCGACATTGCCGCCTGGGCGCCCACCCTACAATCGCGTACTTGAGTATTTCTGGAGCCGACCTTTGGCTCGGTCTCCAACTGATTAGAAAGTTTTCATGGCAAATCAACTCGATCTCGAAGAACAAGAGCAACTCGACCAGATCAAACATTTTTGGCAACAGTACGGCAATGCCATCACCTGGGCCTTGATTTTGGTGCTGGGCGCCTTCGCTAGCTGGAATTTCTATCAATATTGGCAGCGCTCGCAGGCTACTCAGGCGGCTGCCATGTACGACGAAGTGGAACGTGTCGTGAAGTCGGCCGATGCCGCAAAGATTGACCGCGTTTTTGCCGACATCAAGGATCGGTTTGGATCAACCACCTACGCACAGCAAGCAGGACTGCTGGTTGCAAAGCAATACTATGGCGTCGGCAATATTGAAGCGTGCAAGGCCGCACTGGCTTGGGTTGCCGACAAGTCATCGGATGCTGGGTACCAGGCCATCGCAAAGTTGCGGTTGGCCGGTGTATTGATGGAGGCCAAGGCTTTTGATGATGCATTGAAGCAATTGAACGGATCATTTCCAGCGAATTTTGATGCCCTGGTGGCGGATCGAAAAGGTGACATTTTCATGTTGCAAGGCAAGAGAACACCAGCACTTGTCGAGTATGAAAAAGCCTATAAAAATTTCGAAGATCGCACCGAGTATCGGCGTTTGGTGGAAGTCAAATTGAACTCGTTGGGAGTGGACCCCCAAGTGGGCGTTGCGTCCAGGGATGGTGCCACGGATGCTTCGGCACTGAAGGGGAAAAAGTGAAACTCAATTTTCGTTTGACAGCGGCCATCGGCACAGCAGTTGCCCTGCTTACTCTGGGTTTGCTGGGCGGCTGTTCCAGTGGACCGGAAAAACCCAAACCATCCGAGTTGGCACCCAACTCGGGTTTGCTGGGCGTGCGCTTGGCGTGGCAAGCAAAAATTGGAGCGGTCGACTTTCCTCTTGATCTCAAAGTAAACGGCAACACCGTAGCCTTGGCCAGCTCGGATGGGGTGCTTGCGTCAATTGATGCGCGCACCGGTACCGAGCTGTGGCGTGCCAATGTTGGCGCTCAGATTGCTGCCGGGGTCGGCAGTGATGGCAGGTATGCGGCGGTGGTGACGCGCAACAACGAAATGGTCGTGCTCGATGACGGGCGCGAAATATGGCGGCAGCGGATGCCAGCGCAAGTGTTTACTGCACCGTTGGTCGCCGGCGCGCGTGTCTTTTTGCTCGCTGCTGATCGTTCAGTCACGGCTTTTGACGCCCAGTCGGGGCAAAAACTCTGGAATCAGCAGCGCCCGGGCGAGTCGTTGGTGCTGCGACAGGCCGGTGTTTTGCTGGCGGTCGGCGATACCGTGGTGGCGGGTATGGGCGGGCGACTGGTCGGTATCAACCCTTCAAACGGTGCCATCCGCTGGGAGGCTCCCATTGCATCACCGCGCGGCACCAATGACGTTGAACGACTGGTTGATTTGGTCGGGCGTGTCAGTCGCGAAGGCGGTGTGGTTTGTGCGCGCGCTTTTCAGGCGGCAGTGGGCTGTGTCGATGCGGTTCGTGGCGCGCCGCTTTGGAGCAAACCCGCCATCGGCTCGGTCGGTGTGCATGGGGATGACAAATATGTGTTTGGCGTTGAGAGTGACGGGAAAATTATTGCCTGGCGCCGCACCGATGGTGAGCACGCCTGGGTCTCCGAACGGCTGCGCTACCGTGGCCTGAGCGCACCACTGGCGGTCGGCCGGTCTGTTGTGGTGGGTGATGAGAACGGTCTGGTTCATTGGCTGTCGCGCGAGGACGGGTCTGCGTTGACGCGCGTGGCAACCGACGGTTCTGCGGTTGCTACGGCGCCGGTGCTGGCGGCAGGAACACTGCTGGTTGTTACCCGCAATGGCGGCATTTTTGGTTTCAAACCCGACTGAGTGTCAGACGCCAAGTTATGAAACCCGTTTTGGCTCTGGTCGGGCGCCCCAATGTCGGGAAGTCAACGCTCTTCAATCGACTCACCAAGTCGCGCGATGCCATCGTTGCAGATTTCGCCGGGTTGACGCGCGACCGTCATTACGGAAACGGAAAGCAGGGCAAGCACGAATTTATTGTCATCGACACCGGCGGCTTCGAGCCCGACGCTGCCAGTGGCATTTTTAAGGAAATGGCCAAGCAGACGACGCAGGCAGTGGCGGAAGCGGATGTCGTTATCTTCGTGGTAGATGCGCGGGAGGGCATTTCTGCGCAGGATCACGAGATTGCCAAATACCTTCGTCGCCTCGGTAAACCTTGTATTTTGGCGGCCAACAAGGCGGAGGGCATGCTCGCCGGGGCCCAGCTGGTCGAATTTTTTGAATTGGGCCTGGGCGAGGTCCATGCGGTTTCGGCGGCGCATGGCCAGGGAATTCACTCTCTGGTGGAACTGGCGCTGGCGCCACTTCAACTTGCGGAGCCGGATGATGCGCAGGAGCAACGCGATCCAGGTGTCATCAAGCTGGCCGTGGCCGGGCGCCCCAATGTGGGCAAGTCAACGCTGATTAACACATGGTTGGGTGAAGAACGCCTGGTTGCATTCGATTTGCCGGGGACGACGCGCGATGCAATTTCAGTGCCCTTTGAGCGCAACGGTCAAAAATTTGAACTGGTTGACACCGCAGGCCTGCGTCGCCGGGGCAAAATCTTCGAGGCGATCGAGAAATTCTCGGTGGTCAAGACCCTGCAGGCGATTGAATCGTCCAACGTGGTCTTGCTGCTGATCGATGCGACCCAAGGGGTTACTGACCAGGACGCTCACATTGCCGGCTATATTCTCGAGAATGGCCGGGCCGTAGTGCTGGCGGTCAACAAGTGGGACGCTGTTGACGAGTATCAACGCGAGCTTGTCAAGCGCTCTATTGAGACACGCTTGCCGTTTTTGAAGTTCGCTGCGATGCATTTGATTTCGGCGACCAAGAGGCAAGGCCTGGGCCCGCTTTGGGTTTCCATAGCCCAGGCCTACAAGGCGGCCAACTGCAAGATGTCAACCCCTATTCTGACGCGGCTATTGCTGGAAGCGGTCCAGTTTCAGAGTCCCAAGCGCTCCGGCATGTTTCGTCCCAAATTGCGTTACGCCCACCAGGGTGGCATGAATCCACCGGTGATTGTGATTCATGGCAATTCGCTGGAACACGTGACCGATGCGTATAAACGCTTTCTGGAAGGACGTTTTCGCAAGGAATTTGATCTGGTTGGCACGCCCATGCGCATTGAACTAAAGACATCGAGCAATCCCTATGCTGACAAAGCGGTGTCTTGAGCACTTGTGGCACCGGTCGTAGTCACCGCTCAATGGGTTGACCCAACCCTGGCAGCTAACGGAAAGTGGGCTTGCTCGCGCGCGCGGCAGGCGGCGGTTCAACGCAGCAGAACAGTACCTGCGTTGATTCGCACAAGTACTGACAACTTTATTGTGCGTTTACCGTAAGGCAAGATGAGAGTGCACGTTGCTGTGGTATCGTCACCCCCTTATTAATTTTTTGAACACGGAGAATATCGTGAGCAACAAAGGTCAGTTACTTCAAGACACTTTTCTCAATGCTTTGCGTCGGGAACATGTACCGGTCTCCATTTATCTGGTCAATGGAATCAAGCTGCAAG
>JANXLW010000236.1 GCA_025354965.1 Betaproteobacteria bacterium | reverse complement strand
AAACAACAGCGACCCTTGTCGCTGGTGGCGGTAACTGGCAACCAGAGCCTGTTTAAGTCGATCCATCAGGAGTCGGCGGTTTGGCAACCGCGTCAACGGGTCGAAGAAGGCCAAGCTCTGGATTTCGTTCTCTGCTGTTTTGCGGGACGTGATGTCGCTGAAGATGGCAACGTAATGAGTCACCAGCGCCGCGCCGTCCTTGACCGCCGAGATGGTCATCCATTCGGGGTAGACCTCACCGTCCTTGCGTCGATTCCAGATTTCGCCCTGCCATGATCCGGTCAACGCAATGGAGGCCCACATGCTGGCATAGAAAGTTGCATCGTGTCGGCCTGAATTGAGCAAGCGCGGACTCTGACCAACAACATCATGCGCTGCATAGCCGGTAATCTCGGTAAAAGCCTGGTTAACCCGCAATATCACTTCTTGCGCGCTGGTAATCATCATGCCTTCGTGCGACTCAAAGGCGGTGGCGGCGATACGCAGTTGAGTCTCTGCATTCTTGCGCTGGGTAATGTCCTGCGTGATACCCGAAACGCGCAGTGCGCTGCCGTCCGACACCAACTCCAGCTCGGTTTTTTGACGAATCCAGCGGATCTCATTGCCCGCCACAATGCGATGCTCGCAGTCAAAGGCGTCGCCCTTGCAGGCCGCTTGCCAGAGGCGCTCGACCGCACCCCGGTCTTCTGCATGGACGCGTGCAAGATAGCTTTGAGGCGTTGCTGTTGTACCCTCTGACAACCCGAATATGCGGCAGGTCTCAGCAGAAAGCCGCAGGGTGTCGGTGGCAATGTCGTAGCTCCAGCTACCCACCTTGGCGACCGCTTGCGCCCGTTGCAGTTCCGCCTTGCTCTCTTGCAGGGCATCCGCCCGTTGCACCAGATCACTACCTACTTTACGCAATTCTTTCATGCGGCTTTGGTAGGCGCGCGTCAGAATGACTGCCAGCACCGCTGACAGCAGGTAGATCACAATTTGATCTCCACCGTGCATGGTTTGCGAAGAGGGCAGCGACTTAGGCAGTACACCGCGCGCTTCGGCCAGTACAAAAACAACTGTCGCCGCCACAGTGAGGGCGGTTATCAGCAGGGTGGCCCGTGCCCCGATCATCCAGGCGACCATCAAAATGATGACCGGGTAGGTGATGACCACTGCTGCCCGCACACCATCGGTAAAGAAGGCAGTCCCGGTTACTGCCATCCAGACGCCAAATGCCAGCACATTGCTGCAGACTTGAATGCTGCCCCGGGACAGAAAATACTGCCCGACTAAAGCCACACCGCACACTATCAGAGGGGCCGTCACGCGCGCCGTCTGTTCCGGCGCAACGATGCGCAAAGCGATCAAGGACGAGACTGCGCCGAACAACAGGATGGCAATGGCAACTTGAAGGAAATTTGCGGAAGCTGCCGCGGAAACCGCATCAACTGCCTCGTCGCCGCGACCTGCAGACCGAAGGTGTTGTCTAGTCATTTTTAGCCAGCCGGGCAATAGCAGGTAGCCACCAGTGTTTCAACGCTTTCCAAGTAGGAGGTTTGTAGTTTGCAGCCGCAGTCTACCTTGTCGTGGTGTCATCCACTGTGGCGACGCGGAATTTTCCGACTTGACTTGACTTGGCGCTGACCCACTAAGCAAAGCAGTGTGCGGCAGGCACTACTTGCTTTCCAATCAGGTGCGCCTCAGGGTAAGCAAGTTTGATAAATTGGATAAAAGCAACGCACTCCTGCCTGGTGAACGAAATCTTGCCGTGGTTGTGCGTGAGCGTGATCTGCTCATCATGTTCAATGAAGCCGGCGTCCGGGTTGCTGTTGTAGGTCCTGACGTATTCGATGGCCCTGGCCCTGGCGATCGGAATGGACCACCCGCAATGAATCCAGAGTCCTTGTTCGTTTGCATGCGCCGTGAAATTGGCGATGTTTCGCTCAAATTCAATCTTCTGCATTACCTCTCCCCTTGTCTGAAATTGGGTGGTTAACGAATTGAATGCGCCCCATGCGAAAGGGATTTCAGCGCTGGTCCACTCAACTCCAGCGCACTATAGACTCCGAAGGGTTACAAAACCATCCCCCAAATGGGGGATAAACCTCCACATCGCCGCATCCGCTGAAAGTCGAACCGGCGACCACCGTGCCGATTGCCTGCCGCAGTCCCGTCGACACTTGCCGCTGGAAAAGGATGGGTTCAAGTTCTCCACGTCTGGAAAATCTTATTGAGTGCCCGACCCAACAATCTCCAGCGCCAGACACAGATCGGCCCAGGCCCGCGCCTTGTCCTGCGGCGTGCGCAGAAGATAACTGGGGTGGTAGCTGACGATCACCGGAACGCCCTGGTAGCGGAAGATTTTCCCGCGCAACTTACCCAGCGGGATGCTGGCGACCTCAGGCAAGTCGCCCTGCAACAGAGCCTGCGCAGCAAAGCGACCAAGGGCCAAAATTACTTTCGGTTGCACCAGCGCCACTTCACAACGCAGATAGTGTTCACAGGTGGCAAGTTCTTGTGCCCCAGGGTTGCTCACCCCTGCCGGACGGCATTTGACGACGCTGGTGACGTAGGCCGCCGTAGCGCGCACCACCGGGCCGGCGCTGTCACCATAGCGGCTCACACCAACCGCTTTTAGCATGTTATCCAGCAACTGACCCACCGGCCCGGCAAAGGGCACACCTGTGCTTTCCTCGTTTTCATCCGGCGGTTCGCCCACCAACAGCCAATCGGCCTGGCGCGGTGCATCCGACACGCCAAACACCGCTGCCCGGCGTCCGCTGCCCAGCCTGCAGGCCTGGCAGTTTGCGACGCTTTGCTGCAGCGTCGGCCAATCCATTTCGACATATTCACCGGACCCTGCATTCGCTGCCAGAGGTGCGATTTCACGCCGGCCCGGTAGCTCCGTCATTGCCTCTTTTTGCGTGGTGCCGATAGAACTTAGTGAAAAGTCCACGGGACTTTCAACAACCCTCGCAACAGTTGCCTTGGCGACGGCCGGTTGCAGCCAGACACGCACACCCATTTCCTGCAACATGGCTCGTTGGCGGCGGTCAAGATCAAGGCTCATGGGTGGATTTTCACAGACTCAAACTCATCACCACTGCATCCTCGCGCCGGCCGTCTGCTGCGGGGTAATAATTCTTGCGCAGACCGACGCGCCGAAATCCGTGCGCCAGGTAAACTTCC
This sequence comes from Betaproteobacteria bacterium, assembly GCA_025354965.1. Classification (GTDB taxonomy): domain Bacteria; phylum Pseudomonadota; class Gammaproteobacteria; order Burkholderiales; family Burkholderiaceae_C; genus Rhodoferax. The sequence continues at coordinate 2,228 of JANXLW010000236.1, read as the reverse complement.
GCCGCGCGCAGGTTGCCGACCCTGACTTCCAGCCAGAGCCAATCCGCACCCTGGCGCCTGGCCCAAACCGCCAACGCTTCCAGCATGATGCGCGCCCAGCCTTGGCCTTGATAACCTGGCGCCACTGTGAGATTGAGCAAATGAACCTCGTCTACCCCTTTCATGGCAACGAAATAGCCCAGCAAAGTGTCGCCCGCCATCAGCAACTGGGCTTCGTAGCCGGACGTGAGCGTATCTTCAAAGTTGTTGCGCGACCAGGGTTGGGCATAAGCCTGCCGCTCTACACGCAACACGGCATCCAGGTGGTGCCCCGCCATCGCTTCAAAGCCCACTTCAACTGGTTTGAGGATGGCGTTCACGACGCCGCCTTCGCAGTGGTGCGTTCAGTGGTGGTGCTGGCCACCTTATCCCGGATGTAGAGCGGCAGCGCCTGCTCGGCGGGCACCGCTCTACCGGCTGCCAGCAGGGCTGGTGCCAGTCGCAACATGGCGGTGGCGGTCGGCAGAACCGGGACGCGCTGCGCCAATGTGACCGGTAAACGAGCGTCATAGACGCCAAACACGTTGCCAGCCAGGGTGCAGGTTACCGCGCAAATCAGGTCTTGCGGTCGCAGCAGCAGGTAGTCACTGGTGCGCGTCCAGTGTCCACTGTGAAAGAGGTAACCGGCACCGTACATTTCGCCCATGCGGGCATCCAGCAGGGCCATCACCCGGTAGCTTTCCACTGTGGCGGCGACCTGATAGCGTGCTTCTTCCGCCACTGCCAGCAAGGTGTCTATCGGCAGCACCTTGAGGTTGGCACCGAACGCCAACCCTTGCGATACCGAACAAGCGGTACGCAAACCGGTAAACGACCCAGGACCGCGGCCAAAGGCCAGCACATCAAGCTGTTCAAACTGCAGACCAGCCTGCGCCATCAAACCCTGAATGACAGGAATCAACTTGGTCGAGGTCTGGGCACCACCAGGGCTGCTGTGCTGCCAAAGTTGCGCCACACCGTCCAGCGTGGACTGCACGGCGACCGACATCACTTCGGTACTGGTGTCAAAGGTCAACAGATTCATCGTCTGACCACCGCACGCACGCCGAACAAAATGCCCGCCGTCACCAGCAACAATCCAGCTGCCAGATTCCAAAACAGAGGTTCACCCAAAAACACCACTGCACCCAACGCCGACAGGCCAGGCACCAGCGCAGTGATCATGGTAGAACGCACGGGGCCGAAGTGCTGAATCATTTTGGTAAAGGTAATGCCGGAGATCACGACCGAGCCCCAACCCTGAAACAGCACCTGGAAAGCCACCTCGCGCAACGGGGCCGTGAACAGATGACCCGTGACCCCATGCCCCAGCAGTAACACGGCATACAGGGGTACAAAACAGACGAACGCGAGTGCCGTGACGGCGATGGTCGCCCGCACCGCGTCCAGCGCATGGCGGCGCGCCAGCACGCTGTAGGTGGCCCAGCACATTGCAGTACTCATGAACAGCAGATCGCCCTTCCAGACCTCACCGCCATCAAACGCATGCAGCAGGCTGGCACCGCCCACCATCAGGTCACCCAGCACGATCAACCCCAGGCCCAGCGCGCGCGCCAGCGTGATGCGATCATGCAGCACCAGTACGGCAAGGATAGCCGTCCACAGTGGCAGACTGCCCGGCATCAATACCGAGGCATGCACCGCCGGCGCAAAAACAAAGCCGCTATAGGCCAGCAGCGCATACAGCAAGCCACCAAACAGGCCGACCGTTGCCGTCACCCGCAAGGACAGAGGCGACAGACCAAAAAGCGCCGATTGTCCAGCACCTTGCGCCCGGTCGCGCCTGACCAGCACCCAGCCCCAGGGCAACAGCAGCAAACTCGCGCCGACGATGCGGCAAAAGGCAATGTCGAACGGCGTCAGGCTGCCGCCACGCGCCGGGTCGTTTGAAACACGCGCGACGAGAATGAAAGAAGTCCAGATCAACACCGTGACGACAGCCGCGGCAAACCCCACCGAGCGCGGCGAAAAGCCGCTCAAAGGATGGCGTGAGGAAGAAAACATGCCCTCATTATCCGTGGCTGAAATTGGCCGCTCGATAATCGGGGTATGTCTCTACCTTCTTGCCTGATGGCCGGCGCAGCTTCGCTGTTGTGCAACCTGGCACTGGCGCAGGCGCTGCCACCTGAAGTGACCTCTGCGCTGGCGCGCGCCAAAGTGCCGCTGGACGCCGTCACGCTGCTGGTGGT
>JANXLW010000187.1 GCA_025354965.1 Betaproteobacteria bacterium | reverse complement strand
TCGTATTTGCCATGCTCATGCTGCATGCCCATGGCATCAGCCATCTGGTGATGGCCAGAACCCTTTTCTTCCATCTGCAGAGTCTTGGCGTCGTGCCCCAATCCCATGCCGCAATAGAGCATGGATGCCGCAGCAAAGCCTTGCAGGGGCAAAGCCAGCATCATCAGGCATAGCAACAGATGGCGAAACCGCGTCATATGAACCGAATTCTATAGAAGTCTTAAGGTTATTTGAAGTCCGTGCAAGAAACCTGGTTACCTAAAGTAAACGAGCCAGTTCAAATATCAAGCGAGGCGCCGGTTAATTTCCACCGAAATATGTACTAACTCTTCATGAATCTGGAGCTGTTTTTTGAAATAGTCTGGAGATGCGTCTGCGGAAGTCACCAACGAGACGATGCAGGCGTACATCCCTTTGCCCACGCGCCAGACATGCAAGTCGGAAATCGTCGCTGCAACAGGACTGGCGTCAATGACCTCCCGGATCTCCGCGACTACCGGTGCGTCCATCTCGGCATCCAGCAGCACTCTTCCCGAGTCTCGCAGCAGCCCAACTGCCCACACAGCCACAAGCCCGGCACCCACAATCCCCATTACAGGGTCGAGCCAACTTGCACCCCATACCTTGCCCCCAATTAGCGCAACAATGGCGAGAACCGACGTGGCAGCATCGGCGATCACGTGGACGTACGCGGATCGCAGATTCAAATCGTGATGGTGACCATGCGAATGGTGTTCATGCCCATCCGGGGCGTGGTGACTTCCGTGGCTGTGGCCGTGACCATCTTTGAGCAGCCAGGCGCAAGCAAGATTGACCAGCAGGCCAACGATCGCTATCGCAATGGCCTGGTCGTAGTGAATGGTACTGGGCGAGATCAGGCGCTCTACTGACTGGTACAACATCAATCCAGCCACCATGATCAGCAAAAGAGCACTGGTGTAACCCGCCAACACCTCCATCTTCCAGGTACCGAATGCAAACCGAGCGTCGGCAGCAAATCTTCTCGCCGCGCCATAGGCCAGCACAGACAGGCCAAGAGCCAAGGCGTGCGAACTCATATGCCAGCCATCTGCCAGCAGCGCCATCGAATTGAATACCCAGCCGCCGGCAATCTCGGCAACCATCATGATGGCGGTAATGATCACGACCCAGCGTGTATTCCTTTCGGCCAGGGGATTGCCTTCGTCGAAGACGTGCGAGTGTTCCCAACTATCTGTTGATGGCAAGTTTTGCATGGGATATGTATTTTTTGGACATTACGTATACTGTACCCCAGTATATTGAATCACGGAGCACTCTTGGCCCACACCCTCAAAAACAAGAAAAGTTTGTTGACCAGAATTCGCCGAATCAAAGGTCAGGCAACGGCTTTAGAATGCGCGCTGGATAGCGAAGCCGAGTGCGGCGACATCCTTCAGCAAATCGCAGCCATCAGGGGTGCTGTCAATGGGCTGATGATGGAAGTTCTTGATGGCCATTTAAGGGAGCACCTGGGCCCTGAGGCACTTTCAGCAGTACAGCGAGGAAAAGACATTGACCAGGTCGTATCCATTTTTCGTTCATACATGAAATAGCTTTCTAGGGTCGCGCGAATCGCTCCGACATGGTTGGCCCGCACTTTTTGTACCGTGGCTGGTTCCCTAAGCGCGCTTATTTTGCAAATTCATTAAACGTAAACCCACAGTTCCCGTAAACTCAGCCCATGGTCGGAAATCGTCATAGCCGCCTGAGTACAGTGCTTTTTGCGCTGGCCAGCTTGCTGTTTATGCAGCTGGCGGTCGCCGGTTATGCCTGTCCAGGTACTGGCTCAAAGGCCGCTGAGCTTGCGGCCATGACTAAAGCTGGCATGCCCTGCGCTGAGTCCATGAAGCTGACGATGGACGATACGCAACCCAACCTTTGCCACGCCCATTGCCAGGTCGGGCAGCAATCCGCAGACAAATATCAGACGCCATTTCCACCGGCCATAGACACATTGCCATCGGACCTGACTTTGCAGGTCATTCTTCCTCAATTCGCACAGGCGCCGCTCCAGAAGCCTCACCTCCAGCGAACGACGGCTCCGCCGTTATCAATCCGGAACTGCTGCTTCCGTCTCTGACCTCCAGCTCACTTTAGCTTCTGCCTAATGCATCTCCGTGCACTGGCAGCTTGTGTTTGTGTTCTGGAGGTTTGTATGTCTTTTTCATTTGGAATCTGGCGGTGCGCGGCCAGCGCGTTAGTCGCGAGCATGGTTTTCTCGGCGTGGGGCGCCGAGCCCTTGACGCTTATTGAGGCGCAATATTTAGCTGTAATTCTAATTCCCATTAGAAGCACTATTAATTATCCAATCCCATCCCGCAATCGATCTCATGGACTCGGGGTTGTCTTCGAGATACTTTAGCCCCCTCACCAGTTGATCCTCCAAGGCATCCAGGCTGACAAATACTGTGTTGTGAAACCACTTCTCGCGCAGCTCATCCCAAATGTGCTCCTGCGGATTGAGCTCGGGAGAATACGGCGGCAGAAAGTGCAGCTTCAAGTTGTCAGGCAATTCGAAGTCCGCTTTGTGCCAGCCCGCCCCATCGACCACCATGATGACGTTCTCATGCGGGTATCGACGGGCAATCTCGTTGATAAAAATCCCCATGCAGTGGCCGTTGACCTGTGGCAGCACCAGTGAGTCAAATCGGCCATCCATGGGGCTGACCGCACCGTACGCATAGGTGTATTGGTGCGTAAGCATGGCTTGCACCATCGGACGAATAGGCCTTTTGGCCCAGCAGTAGCAGGTATCGCTGATGCGGCCAAACCGCGCTTCGTCCTGGAACATCAGGCGCATCGGTTGCGCCTTGGCAAACGAGGCTACGATTTGATCCAGATCGCCGGGGAGTTTTTTTTCCATTCCTCCCGCGCAGCCGGGTCGCCCTGAGGGTGGCGCGTATCCGGAGCAAGCTTGCGCCAACCGTGGCGCGCCAGCATTCTGTAGATTCCCGACAGTGCCATGAGCTTGCCCAACTTGGCCTCAATGGCGGGTTTAAGCCTGGGGATAACAATGACACCACCGGTGGCGGCATCGGCAAGAACCTCATCGAGCACCCGCGCCTCTGTTGCCAGATCCGCGTGCGCTCGATTGCGAAGCTCCTGCTTGTGTTGCGGCACGGTTTGCACGCCTTCGATGACGCGCCCAAACCGGGTGCGCATGTTGCACGTGACGCTCACGGAGCGCCCAATGATATCGGCCGTTTGCTTGATGCTCAGGCCCTGCTCCAGTGGCAGCAGTACCGCCAAGGCAAGACGCAAATCCTCTGCGGTCTTGGCGTTATCGCGAAAGGTGCGGGCATCGTCCAAATACGCCATGCCGGATGCGGGTCTGGCCACGGTAGCTCCTTGAAGTAAAGAGCTTATTATTACTGTTTTTATTGGGAATTGGAATAAGTCACCCGCAACTGGCCGCCTGGGCCGAAAACAATCTCCCTGAAGGCTTTGCCGTCTTCGCCCTGCCAGAGGCTCACCGCGTTCGCATGCGCACCACCAACGGCTTGGAGCGGCTCAACAAAGAACTCAAACGACGCA
>JANXLW010000348.1 GCA_025354965.1 Betaproteobacteria bacterium | reverse complement strand
CCCAGACCTGCCACCAGAGCGATTTTCCAACCGACGCCGAAGGCAATCGCGACCCCGGTCAGCAACAGGGCGCAGCCCAGCACTTGCGCTGTGCCCCAGCCAAAGATGGGTCGGCGCAGGCTCCAAAGGCGTTTGGGCTCCAGTTCCAGCCCGACCAGAAACAGCATCAACACCACGCCAAACTCGGCAAAGTGCAGGATGTCGTCCACATTGGTCACCAGCCCCAGCCCCCAGGGCCCAATGGCCATGCCGGCCGCCAGATAGCCAATGATGGAGCCCAGGCCCAGGGTCTTGCTTAGCGGCACGGCAATGACCGCCGCACTCAGATAAATGAAGCTGTTGATCAGCCAGGATGGGGCGTGTTCCAAGGCAGTCCTTTTCAGTTTTCGGGGCGGTCGGCGGCAGGCACTTCGCAGTCCGGGCAGTTGTCCAACTCGTCAAGTTCGGGCCAGTGCGGATAGCTTTGCAAGCGCTGGCGGAAGGTCTCAATGTGCTGCGCTACTTCAGGTTCGGATACGGAATTGGCGCCGTGCAACAGCATGGGCGGCAAAAAGCGCATGCCACACAGCGCTGCTGTTTGCTCGTAAGGTGGCAAAAAGGCATCAAAGAAGTAGCGGTTGTAGCCTTGTGGGTGGTAAGAGCCTTCCGTTCCGCCAGTGCTGGCCACCAGCCACAGGTCTTTGCTGCGCAGCGCCTCGCCACCCTCTCCATAGGCCCAGCCGTAACTCAGCACGTCGTCCAGCCAGAGTTTTTGCAGGGCCGGCATGGAATACCAGTGAATCGGATGCAGCAACACAATTAGTTGCGCTGCCACCAGCCGGGCTTGCTCGGCGGAGACGTCAATGCAGTAGTCCGGGTAGCTGGAATACAAGTCGTTGATGTCAAGCCCGTGCACGGAATGGGCGCTTTCGAGCAGGCGCCGGTTGACGCGCGAATCACGCCAGTTGGGGTGGGCGGCAATCACGTAAATGCGCGGCTCGGGCGCCATGGTTTGCAGTGTCTGATTTTGTTCTTCCATACCGCTAACATAGCGCAAAGTTCAATTCCGAGGAGTCTGTCATGTCTGTGGTTGTTGTTGCCAATCCAAAAGGCGGTGTTGGTAAGTCCACGCTGTCCACCAATATTGCCGGCTATTTCGCGGCGCGTGGGCATGCCGTGATGCTGGGCGACGCTGATCGACAACAGTCCTCACGCTTGTGGTTGGGCCTGCGCCCGTCGGCAGCACGTCCCATTGCAACCTGGGACGTGGGTGCCGACCTGATCGCCAAAGCGCCCAAAGGCACCACCCATGTAGTGCTGGACACCCCGGCCGGCCTGCATGGCTGGCGTTTCAATGACGTGCTAAAGATGGCCAACAAAGTGATCGTGCCGCTGCAGCCCAGCGTTTTTGATATTTTTGCCACGCGGGCATTTCTGGACCAGTTGCTACAGAACAAACACCATGACAAACTGCAGATTGGCCTGGTTGGCATGCGGGTCGACGCCCGTACCATCGCCGCCGACAACCTGCATGAATTTGTGGCCACCCTGGGTCTGCCGGTGCTGGGCTATCTGCGTGATACGCAAAACTATGTTCATCTGGCAGCGCGCGGCCTGACACTGTTTGATGTGACGCCCGGCCGGGTCGAAAAAGATCTGGCGCAGTGGCAGCCAATTTGCGAGTGGCTGGATGCCTAGCTAGTTGAGGGCGGAGTTGGTTCGCTTTGCCATTGCTTTGTCGCTCATTTGACAAGTACTGTTCACGTCCCTCGCTACAGTGCGCCCATGAAAACATTTCAAACTATTGCCGAACTGTCCAGTTTTGTGGGCCAGGAAGTTACTGTCAGTGACTGGATCACCATCACGCAAGAGCGGATAGACCAGTTTGCGCAAGCTACCGGCGACCACCAGTGGATTCACGTGGACGTCGAGAAGGCCAAGGCCGGGCCCTTTGGCGGCCCCATTGCGCACGGTTTTTTGACCTTGTCGCTGCTCCCCCAATTTTTTCTATCGTCCCTGAAGGTTTTGGAAACCCGCATGAGCGTGAATTACGGGCTGAACAAAGTGCGCTTCATAGCGCCGGTCCCGGTTGGCAGCCGCCTGCGCGCCCGCATGAAGTTGCTCAAGAGCGAGCCGATTGACCAGGGCGGCGCCCAAATGACCTGGGAGGTTGCCATTGAGCGAGAGGGTGCTTCCAAACCGGTGTGTGTGGCCGAGTCGGTGGCACGGCACTACCCATAGCAAATACTCGTCGCGAGGGTTTTGCCGCGCTGTTGGCCCAAACTTTGTAGCCGACATCCTTGGTTCAGGTAGCCAGTTTGATTTGCGCGAAAGGCAAGTCTGCCAGCGAAAGCGGTCGCAAGCGTTTCTTGAAGGCCAAGTGGTATCCCGACCCGCGCGCTTCACTTTGGTATTTCATAACAAGGCTGGCAAATGGCTGGTCGTTGCCCACCATTCCTCGGCAATGCCCTGAACAAAGTACCTGTCGGCTCTCAAATCAAGTGCCGCCTGACCCAAACCGGATCGAGCAGCAACCCATGGTCATGTTGCACGCCACGCTATAGTGCGCCAAACCCATTCTGGCGCCAGGCTTCAAATACCGTGACGGCCACCGCGTTCGATAAATTCAGGCTGCGTTGACCCGCCAACATTGGCAACTTGAGGCAACGAGCAGGGCTGAACGATTGCCGCACTAACGCAGAAAGTCCCGCTGTCTCGGAACCAAACACCAGCCAGTCACCGACCATGAATTGCATGTTGTGTGCGAGGTTGGTGGCGCGCGTAGTGAGTGCGAACATGCGCTCGAAAACAGGTTGCTCGGCTTCCAGCAGAGCCGGCCAGTTGGTATGCCGCTTGATCTGGGCGTATTCGTGATAGTCCAGTCCGGCGCGGCGCAGGTGCTTGTCATCCATCGAAAATCCAAGCGGTTCAACCAGATGGAGGGTGCAACCGGTGTTGGCCGCCAAACGAATGATGTTGCCGGTGTTGGGGGGGATTTCGGGCTCGACCAGGACGATATGAAACATGTGTGTCAATGTTATTCCGTACGGGCAATGACGAGGCCGGTGATGTGGGCCGCTCCGGCTGCGCGCAATGCCCGCGCGGCGGCGTACATCGATGCGCCACTGGTCATGACGTCGTCCACCAGCACCAGCCGGGCGCCCTCGATTCTTGCCACCCGCAGGGGATCGACTGCAAACGCGTCTTTCAGGCTGTCCAGCCGCTCATCGCGTTGCAGCGATGTCTGAGGTGGCGTGTCCTTGATACGCAACAGCAGACCTGCGTCGGTCTTGTCAGGTGCGAGCTGCCGGGCGAGGACCAGGGCCTGGTTGAAGCCCCGGGTCTGCAGCCGTGCTCTTGCCAGCGGCATCGGCACCACAGCGTCGGCTGCGTCCAGCGCCGGCTCGACCCACGGCGTGCTGCGCAGCAACAAGGCAAAGGCATGGCAAAGACCCGTCTGGTTGTGGAATTTGTAGCCCGCAATCAAATCAGACCATGGGTAGGCATAAGACACGGCCGCCAGGCATGCATCCAGCGGCGGCGCGGCTTTGATGCAGGCGCCGCATTGCCCCACGCCGGTCGGCACCGGCATTGCGCAGGTCCGGCAGCGTGACTGCGGCTGCCCGAAGCGATTCACACAGGCCTCGCAAATGCTTTGCGCCGGCCAGGCATGACAGACCCTACACTGGCTGGGCAATGCCTGCATGATGGCCTTGACAGGGCTGACAAACATCGAGTCAATATACTCTGCCGACTTCACCACTGACAACCACATGTCCACTCAGCGTCCCCCCACTATCGACCCGCAAGCGGCCAGGCGCTGGCAGCAAATGCCCCCCAGCTTGTCGCCATGGCTGCATGAGGAGGTGGCAAGGCGCATGCAGGAGCGGCTGGCATGGATCAAGCTGCAACCCCGGAGCTGGGCCCACTGGGAGCCGGTACAAGGCGGCCTGGAGGCACATGCCTTGGTGGCTCAGCGCTACCCGCAAGCACGCTGTGTTGTGACGGAGTTTGACGCGCGCCGGGTCGCCTACGCAGCAAGGGCTTTGGCCAAACCCTGGTGGCGTCCGTCCCGCTGGTGGGCCACTGCGCCTCGTTTTGAGACCCCTGCTGACGGCGCGGTTCAAATGCTTTGGTCCAATATGGGTTTGCACATGTCGGCTGATCCGCAAGGCTTGATGGCGCAGTGGCAGCGGGCGCTGTCGATCGATGGATTTCTGATGTTTTCCTGTCTCGGGCCCGACACCTTGCAGGAATTGCGCGGGCTTTACCAAGCGCTGGGCTGGCCGGCGCCCTCGCATGAGTTCACCGATATGCATGACTGGGGCGATATGCTGGTAGCCGCTGGTTTTGCCGAGCCGGTAATGGACATGGAACGCATCACCTTGATCTTTGAGACACCACAGCGCTTGCTGCAGGAGTTGCGCGGTCTGGGGCGAAATTTGCAGCCGCAGCGCTTCTTGGGTTTGCGTGGAAGGCAATGGCACAGGCAGTTGCACCAGGCATTGGCAAGCGCACCGCTGCAGTTGACCTTCGAGGTTATTTATGGTCATGCCTTCAGGCCAGCGCCCCGCCTCGACATCCAGGCCGAAACGGTGCTTTCATTGGCGCAAATGCGAGAAACATTGAACCAGCGCAAAAGTTATTCCAAAAATCCTTGAGAAAAGGACTTGACAACGCGGCGGTTTGTCAAAAAACCTGAACTACAATCGCCGATGCTTTTGCGCAGGGTCAGGACCGGGAAACCGTTGTCTGATGGCTGTTTCCGGGTCAAATTTGGTTAATTTGAGACAAAGAAAAAGAGTACATGATGAACAGCATTTTCAATAAACTGGCTGGCGTGCTATTGGCGCTTGGTGCCTGGGTGAGTACCGCATTGTTCTCTGCCGCGCATGCCGTCAACGACTTGCCCGGCGGGCCGGCCGTCAACCAGCTGAATTTGCAAATACCGGCCACCAAAGTTGCCGAAGACCAGGCCTGGCTTCACTGGTTCATGCTGATTCTTTGCACGGTGATTTTTGTTGCCGTGTTCACGGTGATGTTTTATTCAATCTGGAAGCATCGCAAGTCGGTCGGGCACAAGGCTGCCAATTTTCACGAGTCGGTGACCGTAGAAATCGTCTGGACAGTGATTCCTTTCATCATTGTGATTCTGATGGCGCTGCCGGCTACCAAAGTGGTGGTGGCGATGAAGGACACCACCAATGCCGACCTCACCATCAAAGTCACCGGCATGCAGTGGAAATGGGGCTATGACTACCTTAAAGGCGAAGGCGAGGGCATTGGCTTCCTGTCGGCGTTGGACATCGCCCAGCGCGAAATGTCCAGCAATGGTGGTCCCAAAAAAAGTGAGGTCGTTGACGATTACCTGTTGAAGGTCGATAACCCGCTGGTGGTGCCGGTGAATCAGAAAATCCGCATCATCACCACTGCCAATGATGTCATTCATGCCTGGTTTGTGCCGGCCCTCGGGATTCAGCAAGCGGCGATCCCCGGTTTTGTGCGCGACACCTGGTTCCTGGCCGAAAAAGTTGGCGATTACTACGGTCAATGTGCGCAACTTTGCGGTAAAGAGCATGCCTACATGCCAATTCATGTCAAAGTAGTTTCAGCGGCGGATTACTCCTCTTGGGTAGGCAGCGAAAAGAAAAAAATGGCAGCTTTGGCAGATGACCCGACCAAGGTCTGGAGCGCCGAAGACATGTTCAAGCGTGGCGAAAAAGTTTATGCCACCAACTGTGTTGCCTGCCATCAGGCGCACGGCAAGGGCGCTGGCCCGATCAAGCCGCTGGATGGTTCTGCCGTCGTGCTGGATGCCGACAAAGGTGTGCAGATTGCCGTGCTGCTGAGTGGCCGCGTCAATCTGGGCATGCCGACGTGGAAACAACTCAGCGATACCGATATCGCGGCGGTTGTCACTTACACCAAGAACAACTGGTCCAACAAGACCGGGCAGTTGGTTCAACCAGCTGACGTCGCCGCGGCACGCCACTGAGCCGCTGCAACTCGAACACAAAGAATGAAGAAGGAAATCAGATGAGTGCCGTACTAGATCATCCCGCCCATCCTGCACACGACGATCATCATGACCACGCCCCGACCGGTTGGCGTCGCTGGGTGTTTGCGACCAATCACAAAGACATTGGTACTTTGTATTTGCTGTTCAGCTTCACCATGCTGATGCTGGGCGGTGTGCTGGCCCTGATTATTCGTGCTGAACTGTTTCAGCCGGGCTTGCAGTTTGTCAATCCCGAACTGTTCAACCAACTGACCACAATGCACGGTTTGATCATGGTGTTTGGCGCCATCATGCCGGCTTTTGTCGGCTTCGCCAACTGGATGATTCCGCTGCAAATCGGTGCCTCCGACATGGCCTTCGCGCGCATGAATAATTTTTCATTCTGGCTGTTGATCCCGGCTGGTGTGTTGCTTGCCAGTTCATTTTTTATGCCTGGCGGCGCGCCAGCGGCGGGCTGGACCCTGTACGCCCCGCTCACGCTGCAAATGGGTCCCAGCATGGACACCGGCATCTTTGCCCTGCATATTCTGGGTGCCTCCAGCATCATGGGCTCGATCAACATCATCGTCACCATTCTCAACATGCGCGCGCCCGGCATGACACTGATGAAAATGCCCATGTTCTGCTGGACCTGGCTGATTACTGCCTACCTGTTGATCGCCGTCATGCCGGTGCTGGCCGGCGCTATCACCATGACATTGACCGACCGGCATTTCGGCACCAGTTTCTTCAACCCGGCCGGTGGCGGTGACCCGGTGATGTACCAGCACATCTTCTGGTTCTTCGGTCACCCCGAGGTCTATATCATGATTTTGCCGGCCTTCGGCATCATCAGCCAGATCGTGCCCGCTTTCGCCCGCAAGAAGCTGTTCGGTTATGCCTCCATGGTGTATGCCACTTCCAGCATTGCCATCCTGTCGTTCATCGTCTGGGCGCACCACATGTTCACCTCCGGCATGCCGGTGACGGGCCAGCTTTTCTTCATGTACGCGACGATGCTGATTGCGGTGCCGACCGCCGTGAAGATTTTCAACTGGATTGCCACCATGTGGCAGGGTTCCATGACGTTTGAGACACCCATGCTGTTTGCAGTGGGCTTTATTTTTGTCTTCACGCTGGGTGGTTTTACCGGCCTGATTCTGGCGATGGCGCCGATCGACATCCAGATCCACGACACCTACTACGTGGTGGCGCACTTTCACTACGTGCTGGTTGCTGGTTCCTTGTATGCCCTGTTTGCCGGTTATTACTACTGGAGCCCGAAGTGGACCGGTGTGATGTACAACGAGTCACGCGGCAAGATCCATTTCTGGTGGTCGCTGATTTCGTTCAACGTCACCTTCTTCCCGATGCACTTTCTGGGTCTGGCCGGCATGCCGCGT
>JANXLW010000143.1 GCA_025354965.1 Betaproteobacteria bacterium | reverse complement strand
CGCAAAGACCCAGCAGCAGATGCTCACCCCACAGATCGCCATCGCCTTCAGCCACCTCATCGCCAACGGCTGGTTGCTGAGCAACCTGCTCTATGCGACCGCAATCTATCGAAATCACCTCGTCGCTTTCGAGCCCGCCAGTGTGAGCCCAGTTCGGAAAGAGGGCGCGTGAGAATTGGTGCCTGTACCATCTCTTTTTAATACAAGGAGAAAATTGAATGCGCGTATTCCAAGTTGAAGGCGAATGGGGCATGGACCATCTCAAGCTGTCGCGGCGACCAGAGCCTAAGGCCAGACCGGGACAAGTGCTGGTGCGGATGAGGGCGTCTGCGCTCAACTACCGCGATCTGGTAGTGCCCGAGCGCGGCTATGGCAGTTATACCGGTAATTTGCCGCTGATTCCGGTCTCTGATGGCGTAGGCGTCGTGTCCGAGGTTGGCCCGGGCGTGCATCGAGTTGCGCCAGGAGACCGGGTTTGTCCAACTTTTTTTCAGGGTTGGTTTGGCGGTGAGCCAGACCTTGAACGGCTGACTCAATCGCTGGGCGGTCCGATTGACGGGACCATGACAGACATCATGTGCTTGTCAGAGCAAGGGGTAGTCAAAGTCCCCGAATATTTGACCGACACCGAAGCCGCCAGTTTGCCCTGCGCTGCGCTTACGGCCTGGAGTGCCTTGACGACTGAAAGCAATGTCAAAGTTGGCGACCGTGTGCTGATTCAGGGTTGCGGCGGTGTAGCGCTGTTCGCGGTTCAGTTTGCCAAACTCCTGGGTGCCCACGTTACCGTCATTACATCGAACGAAGAGCGCATGAAGCGAGTCCGGCAACTGGGGGCTGACGCAGCAATCAACTACCACGCAGTGCCCGAGTGGGCCAAGGCAACGCGAGAGATAACATCCGGCCGCGGTTATGACCTCATTATTGAACTGGGTGGCGAGAAGACATTGCCGCAATCCTTGCGCTGTATTCGCCCTGGTGGCACGATCGCCATGATTGGCATTCTTTCAGGTAGTTCCATGGCGACTTCGTTGGGTCTCATCATCACCCGCCAAGTTCGGTTACAAGGCGTGACCGTGGGTCACCGCGACGGCTTCGAAGCCATGGTTCGGGCCATGGACCAACACAAAGTCAAACCGATTGTGGACCGAGTCTTCGGCTTTGCAGAACTGAAGGAGGCTATGGCTTATCTCAAGAGCGGAGCTCAGTTCGGCAAGGTGTGCATTGCCCATTGAACCACCCTTGGCCGAACGGTTGCGCCCAAAGACCCTGGGTGAGGTGGTCGGTCAGCAGCACCTGCTGGGCGACGGCATGGCGCTGCGTCTGGCGTTCGAATCGGGGCAGCCGCACAGTTGCATTCTTTGGGGCCCGCCCGGAACCGGTAAAACCACCATCGCACGCCTGATGGCCGACGCGTTTGATGCGCAGTTCATCACCATTGGTGCCGTGCTTGGCGGCGTCAAGGATATTCGCGAGGCGGTTGAAAAAGCTCGACTGGCACAAGAGCACAGTCGGCGCACGATTGTGTTTGTGGATGAGGTGCATCGCTTCAACAAGAGTCAGCAAGACGCCTTTTTGCCGCACGTGGAGAGCGGTTTGCTGACCTTTATCGGCGCCACCACCGAGAACCCATCGTTTGAGGTCAACTCGGCCTTGCTGTCGCGCGCCGCGGTCTATGTGCTGCAGCCGCTTAGTGAATCGGATTTGGCGCAAATAATTGCCAAAGCCTTGGTCGTGCAGGCACTGCCGGCGATTGAGGAGAAAGCGTCGGAGCGCCTCATTGCTTACGCAGACGGCGACGCCCGGCGCTTGTTGAACACGCTGGAGACACTGGCCGTGTCCGCCGGCCAGGAAAAGCTGGACCGCATAACCGATGTCTGGTTACTTAAGGTACTGGGTGAGCGCATGCGCCGCTATGACAAGGGCGGCGAGCAGTTTTACGACACCATTTCCGCTTTGCACAAATCGGTGCGCGGGAGCGATCCGGATGCCGCGTTGTACTGGTTTGTGCGCATGCTCGACGGTGGTGCCGACCCGCGCTATCTGGCGCGTCGCATGATTCGCATGGCCAGCGAGGATATAGGCTTGGCGGATCCACGTGCCTTGCGTCTGGCGCTCGACGCCGCCGATGTGTACGAGCGTCTGGGCACGCCGGAGGGCGAGTTGGTACTGGCCGAGTGCGTCGTCTACCTGGCAGTCGCCGCCAAATCCAATTCTGTTTACAAGGCGTTCAACGAAGCGAAAGCATTCGTCAAGCACGACGGCACGCGGCCTGTTCCCATGCATCTGCGCAATGCCCCCACCAAGCTCATGAAAGAACTGGACTATGGCAAGGGCTATCGCTACGCACATGACGAGGAGGGTGGTTTTGCAGCGGGCGAGCGTTACCTGCCCCAGGGCATGGCGGCACCCGGCTTTTATCGCCCGGTCGAACGCGGTCTTGAAATCAGGATCGCAGACAAGTTGCGACAACTAAAAAAGCTGAACAATCAAGTCGACTGATGCACCGTGATACTTGCTGATGAAGTTTCAGGTCAAGGGTAAACCCGGCTGGTTACGGGGCACCGGGCGGCTTTCCCTTCGCTACAATCGCCTCCAGCAATCTGCCGGTAGCGTTAATCTGGTCGCGATGTTGGCAGGTTTTTTGCTTTGAAATTGGTAGAGATCACAAGGCCGCGTCGCTGGTCAGTCATTGCGTGACTCCTGCGCCGACCAACTATCGGAGAAGTCAATGGATACCTTCATACAGCAGATCATCAACGGTCTGGTGTTGGGCAGCATGTATGCTTTGGTGGCACTGGGCTACACCATGGTGTACGGCATCATCGGATTGATCAACTTTGCGCACGGTGAAGTGCTGATGGTGGGTGCCCTGACCAGTTGGACCATCATCGGCTTGATGAAAGATGCGATGCCGGGTACACCCGGCTACGTGGTACTTTTTGTCTCTCTGATCATTGCCTGCGTGGTGGCTGCGACCCTCAATTTCGTGATTGAGAAAGTGGCTTACCGGCCGTTGCGCAACAGCCCCAAGCTAGCGCCGTTAATTACCGCCATTGGTATGTCGCTCTTGTTGCAGACACTCGCCATGATCATCTGGAAGCCCAACTACAGGCCGTACCCCACTTTGTTGCCCAACACTCCTTTCGAAATCGGTGGTGCGGTAATTTCTCCCACTCAGGTGTTGATTCTGGGCATGACTGTGGTGTCATTGGCGCTCCTCATGTGGCTGGTGAATTACACCCGACTGGGGCGTGCCATGCGTGCTACTGCCGAAAATCCGCGGGTGGCGGCGTTGATGGGCGTGAAGCCTGACTTTGTGATTTCTGCGACCTTCGTCATTGGGGCGGTACTGGCCGCTATCGCCGGTGTGATGTGGGCTGCCAACTACGGCACGGTACAGCACACGATGGGCTTTTTACCCGGTCTCAAAGCGTTTACTGCGGCGGTATTTGGCGGTATTGGTAACCTGGCCGGTGCTGTGGTGGGTGGTATTTTGCTGGGCTTGATCGAGTCTCTCGGCGCCGGCTATATCGGCGCTTTGACAGGGGGCGTTCTGGGCAGCCAGTACTCGGATAT
>JANXLW010000053.1 GCA_025354965.1 Betaproteobacteria bacterium | reverse complement strand
CCCCCAAATGGGGGATTTGAATCCCGACCTCGGGCACCGGGTATGCGCGGCTTAACGGATCGACGCCCGCCGATAAATCTTTTATGACTGGTGTCCGGTTTTGCCGGGAAACCCCGTATTGCCTTGTGAGACCACCGAATTCGTCGGTTGGCTCCAACCGTCAGGGAGAGATTCATGGTCGAAGTTCAGGACAGCACCGCAGACACAGCATCGCATCATTCAGTGCGCAGCACCATCGTCTGGACCCTAGTGGCGATCATGATCATCGCCGTCGGTTTACTGCTGTCGCCCATTCCGGTGGCCGGCAACAGTCACAACGGGAATACCCACGTGTCCACCACAGACACCAGTGACACGGATAAATTGAATCCGTTCATACAACAGGAGCCCCTGGGCTTCGACGACTCGGTTTTGAACGATTCCAACTTGCAGCCAGCCCGCAACCCGGCGCCGATGGCGATAGCCGTTTATGACTGAAATCACGGGGCTCTCCATGCCGTGGCATGACGTGATCACCTGGATGTTCGTGCTTGCCAATGGCGGACGGATCGTCGCCTACCTGCCGCAAATCATGTCGGCTTGGTACTGCCCGTCCGGCGCAAAAAGCGTTTCCATCCTGACCTGGTCGTACTTTGCCTTTGCCCATTTGACGGCATTGCTGTATGCGCTGTTCGTTTTGCATGATTCACGTTCAGTCTGGATGTTTTCGGGAAACCTGGGCGCGACTGCGTGCCTGGTCGGGCTGCTTTTGTGGAAACGGCAGCGTTACCGCCAATCGCTGCTCGGCCCGCGTCGGGATGAGCGCGCCGGCGTTGCGAAGATCGAAATGCCGTCACTTCTTTCTACCTCAATCAACAGGGGAACTTCATGAAATTCATCTATCGTTTACTGGCAACACTATTGATAACGTCAGGCATGCATTCTGCGCTGGCCGAGAATGTGCTGGTCATTCGTTTCAGTCACGTGGTAGCGCCAGAATCACCCAAGGGCCAGGCGGCAGAAAAATTTGCCCAGTTGGTGGCGCAGCGCAGCGCTGGCAAGGTACGGGTTGATTTGTTTCCCAACAGCCGGTTGTATGGCGACCAGGAAGAGATCGCTGCCTTGCAGATGGGCAACGTCGAGATGCTGGCGCCCTCGCTGACCAAGTTGAAAGTTCTGCACGTGTCAGAGTTTGAGGTTTTCGATCTGCCTTATCTTTTTGCAGACACGGCAGCAGCGCATCGGGTCACGCAAGGCACTATCGGCAAAATCATGCTCGCCAAACTTGATTCTCAAGGTGTCGTCGGACTGGCCTTCTGGGACAACGGCTTCAAGCAGATGAGCGCCAATCGACCGCTTCGCAAGCCGTCTGATGTTGCCGGTCTCAGCTTGCGCATCCAGCCTTCCCAAATTCTTGAGGCACAAATGAAAGCGCTCGGCGCAAAGCCTAGGGCACTTCAATTCAGCGAGGTCTACAGCGCACTCAAGAGCGGTGCCGTCGATGGAACGGAAGGACCAAGCTCCAACTTCTACACACAAAACCTGCAACTTGCGCAAAAATACCTGACGCTGTCGAACCATGGCTATCTGGGCTACGCGGTGGTAGCCAACAAAAAATTCTGGGATGGCTTGACACCGGAGATTCGCAGCACGCTGGAAGGCGCTCTGAGCGACGCCACGACCTTCGCCAATGAATCTGCAGAGCAAAACAATGCAGCCGCGCTGGAGTCGATCAGGAAAACCGGTCGAACCCAGATCATTGAACTGACAGCAGACGAAAAATCTGCCTGGCATACCGCGCTGGCCAAGGTCCATCATCAAGCACAGGGGAAAATTCCGGCGGAATTGATGGCGAACATTTACCGCGAGACCAGCGGCTCTGCAACGTCGGCTTCGCTGCGCTAAGCCGCTTTGCGCCGATTGCGCCCCGGCATTGCCAGCTTTAATGCAAAGTGGCCAGCGAAGCCGGCGAAAAATCCAGTAGCTCGTCGCGCCGACCCTGCTGCACCTTCAGCACCCATTGCGGATCGTTGATCAGCGCGCGGCCAACGGCAACCAGATCAAAATCACCACGGTCGAGCCGACGCATCAGTTCATCGAGCGAGGCCGGCTTGGACGACTCACCGGCAAAGGCGGCGACAAATTCACCCGTCAACCCGACCGAACCAACCGTGATGGTTGGCTTGCCAATCAGCTTTTTGGCCCAGCCGGCAAAATTCAGATCCGAACCTGCAAACTCCGGCTCCCAAAAGCGCCGCTGTGAGCAATGGAAAATGTCGGCGCCGGCATCGGCCAGCGGGCGCAACCAGGCTTCCAATTCTTGCGGTGTTGCTGCCAGTCTCGCGGCAAAATCCTGCTGCTTCCACTGCGACAAACGAATGATCACGGGATAGTCGGCGCCAACCTCTGCGCGCACCGCCTTCAGGATGTCAGCGGCGAACTTGCCACGTTGCACTATCGAAGCACCGCCATAGCTGTCGGTTCGCTGGTTGGTTCCCTCCCAGAAGAACTGGTCGATCAAATAACCGTGGGCACCGTGCAATTCGACGGCGTCAAAGCCAAGTTTTTTGGCATCACCGGCGGCGTGCGCAAAAGCGGCAATAGTGTCGGCAATGGCGGCATCGGTCATTGCTTCACCAAACTGTTTGCCGGGAGAGGACAGCCCTGCTGGACTGTCCACCGGCCCCGGCGCCACCCAATCGGTGCGGCGGTTGCGAGCCGCCCCAACATGCCAAAGTTGTGGCGCCATGACGCCGCCAGCGGCGTGCACACTATCAATCACCTGTTTCCAAGCTGGCAAGGCGTCCTCACCCCAAAAGCGCGGAACGTTCGGGTCGTTGGAGGCAGACGGGCGATTGACCACCGTGCCTTCAGAAACAATCAACCCGACTGCAGCTTCAGCACGACGCCGGTAATACTCAGCCACTTGCTGCGTCGGTACGCCATTGGGCGAAAAAGACCGCGTCATGGGCGCCATGACGATCCGGTTGGGCAATTTAAGCGTCTTGCATTGAAACGGGCTAAACAGGTTATCCAGCGACATTGATGATCCTTGAGGTTGAGAGTGTGGTTCAGGATAGCGGCAAATTCAGGATTCGCAGTCGCCTACTTGTCTGATCAAGGCTGGGCGACGTCGTTTTTCCAGCCGCCGCCCAGCACCTTGTAAAGCGTCACCATATTTTGCACTTGCAGCACTTGCACCTGGACCACCGCCTGTTGCGCGGCAAACAGCGAACGCTGGGCGTCCAGCACATCAAAGGAACTGGCAGCACCATGGCGAAAGCGAAGTTCGGTCAGCCGCATGCGGGTTTCTTCGGCCGTGAGCTGGGCGGCCTGCGCGCGCAACTGCTCGCCCAGGGTTGCACGACCGGCCAGCGCGTCCGACACTTCGCGGAAAGCGCTCTGGATCGCCTTCTCATACTGCGCCACGGCGATGTCGCGACCCACTTGTGCCGCGCTGAAGTTGGCCTGATTGCGCCCGGCGTCAAAAATGGGGAGCAACAACTGGGGTGCAAAAGTCCAGGCCATGGCGCCATTGCTAAACAGGCTGCTGAGCTCGGTACTGGCAATGCCCACGCTACCGGTGAGCGTGATGCGCGGGAAGAAGGCGGCACGGGCGGCACCGATATTGGCATTGCTGGCCAGCAACTGTTGCTCGGCCTGGCGTATATCGGGTCGGCGAATCAACAAATCCGAGGGCAAACCGGCCGGCAGATCCGCCACCAGAGCCTGCTCCGGGATGCTCAACCCGACTGGCAAATCAGCCGGTAACGGCTGTCCCAGCAGCAATACCAGCGCGTTTTCATCCTGCGCACGCTGGCGCGTGAGTTGCGCCAAAGAGACTTTTGCGCCTTCCAGCAAGGACTCAAATTGGGTGACATCAAGCTGCGATGCCGCGCCATTGTCGAATTTGAGCTGCGCGAGTTTGAGCGAGGCCTTGCGCGTGTCCAGTGTGTCGCGTGTCACGCGCAGCAGTTCGTCATCGGCCAACAGGCCCAGGTAGGTGTTGGCGACCGAAGCGATCAACGCGATCTGCACCGTCTTGCGGGCTTCCTCGGTGCTCAACAGCTGCGCCTGCGCCGCCTGACTCAGGGCGCGCACGCGACCAAAAAAGTCCAGCTCGTAACTCGTGACACTCAGGCCCGCGCTGTAGACGCTGCTGATGCCGCCCCCCGAGGCCGGCACGCGTGAGCCTGACACACCCGCATTCAAGGTCGGTAGTTCATCGGCTCTGCGCAACTGAAGCTGGGCGCGCGTCTGTTCAATGTTGAGCACGGCCACGCGCAGGTCACGGTTGTTTTGCAGCGACAGCTCCAGCAAACGCTTCAGGCGCGCATCCTTGAAGAACTGCTGCCATGGTGTGTCGGCTGCAGACGGACTGTTCGCAATCGCTATTGCATTGTCGGGAAAGCTGGCTGCCACCGGCGCGGCCGGGCGCTCGTAGGTCGGGATCATCGAGCAGCCCGCCAGCATGGCGACTGCGGCCAATGCCGACAACGTGCGAGGAAAGTTCAACATCAGGTTTGGCCTTGTGTGCAGAGTCTTACTCATGAGGCTGCCCTCCGGCCTGATGACTGTGTGAGGCGTCAAATTGCATTTGTCTCTTACTGGCTTTGAACAAGGTGCGCACGACGACAAAGAAGATCGGCACGAACACGACAGCCAGCGTGGTGCCGGTCAGGATGCCGCCGATCACACCAGTGCCGATGGCGCGTTGACTGGCCGAGCCGGCACCGGTGGCCAGCGCCAGCGGCAGCACACCCAGCGTGAAGGCCATGGAGGTCATGACAATGGGACGAAAGCGCAGATGCGCGGCGGCCAGCGCCGACTCGATGACACCCTTGCCCTGCGCCTGCAAGTCTTTCGCGAACTCAATGATCAAAATCGCGTTCTTCGCCGACAGACCGATGATGGTGATCAGTCCAACCTGGAAATAAACGTCGTTGGAATAGCCGCGCAACAGTGTCGCCAGCAGCACACCCAGCACACCCAGCGGCACCACCAGCACCACAGACAATGGAATGCTCCAGCTCTCGTAGAGCGCGGCCAGGCACAAAAACACCGACAAAATGGCAAAGCCGTAAAGAACCATGGCCTGTTTGCCGGCCAGTTTTTCTTCGCGCGAAGTACCGGTCCATTCAAAGCCCATGCCCAGCGGCAATTGCGCCGCCAGTCGCTCCATCTCGGTCAGCGCGGCGCCGGTGCTAAAGCCCGGCGCTGCATTGCCACTAATACGCATCGACGGGTAACCGTTGAATCGTATGGTCTGCATCGCTCCGGTGATCCAGCGCGTGCTGGCAAAACTTGACAGCGGTACCGCCTGATTGGTGCTGCTGGGTACCGTCAGGCGCAGCAGATCTTCGGGCTGCATGCGGGCCGGCGCATCGGCCTGCACCACCACACGTTGCAAGCGACCGGCGTTGGGAAAGTCGTTCACATAAGCGGAACCTAACGCGGTGGAAATCACGTTGTTGATCGCGTCATAGCTCACGCCCAGTGCGCTGGCCTTGTTGCGGTCGATGTCGAGCTGCAATTGCGGCGCGTCTTCCAATCCGTCGGGGCGCACCTGGGTGAGAATTTTGCTTTGCGCAGCCAAGCCCAGTAGCTGATTGCGTGCCGCCAGCAAGGCCTCGCGGCCCAGCCCGGCGCGGTCTTGCAGGCGAAAGTTGAAACCCGACGAGGCCCCCAGCTCAGGGATTGGCGGCGGACTGAGCGGAAAGATAAATGCATCGCGTATGCCCATCAGCCCGCCAAAGGCGCGCCCCGCCACGTCCTGCGCCGAGCTGCCGGGGGCCTTGCGCAGTGACCAGTCCTTGAGCGTCACAAACGCCAAAGCAGCATTCTGACCCTGGCCCGAAAAGCTGAAACCCAGCACACCAACCATGTCCTTGACCTCGGGCTGTTTGAGAATAAAGCCTTCCACCTGCTGCATCACGGCACGCGTGCGCTCCTGTGTGGCGCCGGGCGGTAGCTGCACATTCACCAGCAAAGTGCCCTGGTCTTCATTCGGCAGAAACGACGTTGGCAAGCGCAGATAGACCAGCGCGGCGGCGGCCACAATGGCCAGATAGATCACCAGATAGCGCGCCGCACGCGGCAGCAGTCGAGCCACGCCGCCTTCATAACCTTTGGCGGTGCGCGAAAAGCCACGGTTGAACCAGCCAAAAAAACCGGTCTTGGCGTGGTGATGGCCGGCCTCGACGGGTTGAAGCAGGGTGGCACACAGCGCCGGTGTCAACGACAGTGCCAAAAAAGCCGAGAACGCGATCGAGACACCCATCACCGCAGCGAACTGGCGGTAGATGTTGCCGACCGCGCCGCTGAAGAACGCCAGCGGCACGAACACCGAGATCAGCACCACCGTCACACCAACAATGGCCCCCGAAATTTGTCCCATGGCTTTGCGCGTCGCTTGCAGCGGCGGCAAGCCTTCCTCGCTCATGATGCGTTCGACGTTTTCCACCACCACGATGGCGTCGTCCACCACAATACCGATCACCAGCACCATGCCGAACATGGTCAGCACATTGATCGAAAAACCCATCACCAGCAGCGCGGCAAAGGTGCCCAGCAGCGCCACTGGCACGACGATGGTCGGGATCACGGTGTAGCGAATGTTCTGCAAAAACAGGAACATCACCAGGAACACCAGACCGACCGCCTCAAGCAAGGTGATCGCCACCTCGCGGATCGAGATGTCCACGAAACGCGAGCTATCGTAAGGAATCTCCCATTTCATCCCTTTCGGGAAAAAATGCTCCAGCTCATCCATCTTGTTGCGCACTGCCTTGGCGGTGGCCAGCGCATTGCCGCTGGGTGACAGCTGAACTCCGATGCCGGTGGAGGGTTTGCCGTTCAGGCGCGCCGAAGTCGCGTAGGCCTGCGCCCCCAACTCGATGCGCGCTACGTCCTTCAGCCGCACGCTGGAGCCGTCGGCGTTGGCGCGCAGCACCACGTTGCCGAACTCCTCAATGCTGGAGAGCTGTCCGTTGACCACCACGGTGGCGGAGATGCCCTGGCCGGCGACATTGGGCAGGCTGCCAATCTCACCGGCCGACACCTGCGCGTTTTGCGCTCGGATGGCGTTTGTCACATCCGCCGCCGAGAGATTGACACCCAGCAATTTGGCCGGGTCGATCCAGATGCGCATGGCACGCTCGGTGCCAAATAGCTGAGCCTGCCCAACGCCGTGCAGGCGCTGAATCTCCGGCACCACGTTGCGTGCGGCGTAGTCACCCAGCGCGACCGGATCCCAGGCCGGATCATCCGACGACAGAATCGCAAACAGCAGAAAGTTGCTGCGCGACTTGTCGACCCGCACGCCTTGCTGCGTCACCACGGAAGGCAGCCGCGGCGTGGCACGCGACAGGCGGTTTTGCACGTCCACCTGGGCCAGGTCTGCATTGCTGCCGGGCTCAAAGCTCAGCGTGATGTTGCCCGAGCCGTCAGCTTGCGCCACCGACTCCATGTAAATGAGACCCGGTGCACCGTTCATCTCGCGCTCGATCACCGACAACACGGCGTCTTCCAGCGTTTTGGCGGAGGCGCCGGGGTAGGCGGCTGAAACGACAATCGACGGTGGTGCCACCGGCGGGTACTGGGCAATCGGCAATTGCGTGATGGACACCGCGCCCATCACCATGATGAACAGTGCAATCACCCAGGCAAAGATCGGCCGGTCAATAAAGAATTTCGCCATGAAAGCGCCTCCTTAGCGACTGGCGCCAGAAGCGGCACTGGTCGGGCCCGACGCGGGCGAAGCCGTTGCCTTGCTGCTGGATTGGATCGGCTTGCTGCCGGGCGCCTGCCACGGTACGGGTTTCACCGGCGCCTCGCCACGCAACTTCTGGAAGCCGTCCACCATCACCTGCTCGCCGCTCTTGAGGCCGTCCAGAATGACCCATTGGCCGCCTTGCTGGTTGCCAACCTTGACGCTGCGTGGTCCGACTTTGCCATCGGGCCCCACCACCATCACCGAGTCGCCTTGCGGTGAACGCGTCACTGCCTGCTGCGGCAAAGTCATGGCGTTACCGACCTTGGCCTGCTCCAGTCGCACCCGCACATAGAGACCGGGCAGCAAGGCGCCGCCAGGATTGGGCACCTCGGCCCGCAGCGTGATCTGGCCGGTACTGGCGTCCACCGTCAAATCCGAGAACAACAACTTGCCGGCGCGCGCGTATTCGCTGCCATCTTCCAGTACCAGGCGCACACTGGCGGTATCACTTCCGCCAGCGCGCTTGAGTTGACCGTCCTGCACGGCCCGGCGCAACTTCATCACCTCGGCTGCCGACTGGGTGAAGTTCACGTACATCGGATCGATCTGCTGGATCAGCGCCAATGGTGTGGCCTCACCCTGGCCTACCAGCGCGCCCTCGGTCACCAGCGAGCGGCCAATGCGCCCCGAAATCGGGGCGGTGACAGTGGCGTAATTCAGGTTGATGCGCGCGCTTTGCAGCGCCGCCTTGCCGACGGCGACGTCGGCCTCGGCCTGTTTACCCGCCGCCTGGGCGTTCAGGTACTCCTGCTGGCTGATGGCTTTGGCCTCGGCCAGCGGCTTGTAACGTTCGGCCTGCGCGCTGGCCTGCATCAGATTCGCTTCAGCTTTGGCCAGACCGGCCTGCGCGCTGTCAAAAATAGCCTGGTAGGGACTGGCGTCGATCTCAAACAAGGTTTGACCTATTTTTACGTCACCGCCCTCGCGAAACAAACGCCTTTGCACAATGCCCGCTGCTCGTGCCCGTACTTGCGCCACGCGTGAGGCCTCCAGTCGGCCCGGTAGTTCGGTCACCAGACCCACATCGCCGGGGGTGACGGTCACCACCCCGACCTCTGCCGGCGGCATGCCGCCGGCAGGGCCGCCAGGGGCACTGGGACCCGGACCGCAAGCAGTCAGCAGGGCCGTCAGCCCGATGACACTCAGGGGCAGGACAATGAAGAGCCGGGCGTACAGCAAAGGCATGATTTACTTCCAGAAAGAGTGCAGAAAAGAGCTTTCTGCGACACGAAATTAGAGACTATTTTTGAAAGTATACATACAATATTGAATGTATAGAAAAACCCTTTCAAGCTGGTAACTTTTCCAAAAAATCACGCTGTATGGCTCGCCGCACCAAAGAAGATGCTCTCGCTACCCGCCATCTGCTGCTGGATGCGGCAGAGCTGGTGTTTTCGCAAAAAGGCGTTTCCCACACCTCACTCAACGACATTGCGCAAGCCGCAAGCGTGAGCCGCGGTGCGATCTACTGGCACTTCAAAAACAAGGCTGATCTGTTCAACGCCATGATGGACCGCATCACTTTGCCGATGGAGGCAGAGCTGCAACAAATTGGGCACGACCCTGAACTCGATCCGGTGGATGAACTGCGTTGTGCGCTTCTCGATGCCATGCGCAAAATTGCCACCGATGCACGCACGCGGCGCGTTTTTGAAATTGCCACCCTGAAGGTAGAGTATGTTGATGAACTGCTGGCCATCAAGGCGCGTCATATCAAGAGCCATGTCAACGTCGTCAACCTTATGCAGCGCAGCTTGCGTGATGCCAGTGTGCGTCGCGCGCTACCGCTGTCGATCTCCGCCCTGATAGCTTCTCAGGGACTGCACTCGCTGGTGGTTGGGCTGATCAACAGCTGGTTGCTGGAGCCACAAGTATTTGATCTTGAAGCGGTGGCGGACGCCGCCATCAGCACTTACCTGGCCGGTTTGGGCTTGCTACCAAAGCCGGTGCCATGTTGAAGTACTTTGCCTTTGCAGTCATCGAAGTGCACGGGTGAAATTCAAAAGCAATTTTTCAACCACGCTGCGACACCGCGTCGCAGTGGCGTATCGGCGCGTGCGCATCCGCGCATTTCGGTTGCCTGCCGTCTGGCGCGGCATGTTGTGGGTGGCCTTGAGCGGATTGCTGTTTTGCTTTCTCAACACCGTGGTGCGCGATATCACACTGACCCTCGATCCGTTTGAATCGCAATTCCTGCGCTATTTGTTTGGTGTGGTGGCCATGTTGCCCCTGCTATGGCGTGGGGGCTGGCAAGCGTACCGCCCGGTCGATCTGCGCGGGCAACTTTGGCGCGGCGCCGTTCACACGGTGGGCCTGATGTTCTGGTTCACGGCTTTGCCGCATATTGCGCTGGCCGATATGACCACCATTGGTTTTACTGGTCCGATTTTCATCATGATCGGCGCCGCCTGGTTTTTGGGTGAGCGCATGCGTTGGGACCGCTGGGTCGCAGCGACAATCGGCTTTGCCGGCGTGCTGGTGGTGGTGGCACCCAAATTGACCGGTCAGGGTGGCTGGTATTCACTGGTGATGCTGGCCTCGTCACCCGTTTTCGCCGCATCTTTTTTGATGACCAAGACCCTCACCCGCTACGAAAAACCGGGGGTTATTGTCCTGTGGCAATCGATCACCGTAACACTGCTCAGTTTGCCATTGGGAATGCTGCACTGGACGTCGCCCACCCTTTGGCAATGGCTGGGCTTTGTGGTGGCCGGCGTGTTGGGCTCGCTGGGACATTACTGCCTGACGCGGGGTTTTCGCACAGCCGATATCTCGGCCACTCAATCGCTGCGTTTTCTGGATTTGATCTGGGCCTCGCTGATGGGCTGGCTGGTGTTTTCCGATGTGCCGAGTCAGAGCACCTTGTTGGGTGCCTTGATTATTCTCTCGTCGACGGTGTGGATAGCGCGACGCGAACACCGACGCTAGTCGGACCATCAAACAGCTTGGCCGTCACCCTGCGATTTTTCTCTTTCCTGCAATTCGCGCCATTGCAGCTTGCCGGTGGATGACTTGGGCAGCATATCGACAAACTGGACGATGCGCGGGATCTTGTAGGCTGCCATATTGGCATGCGCCCAATCGACGATTTCCTGGGCGCTCACTTTGTCGCGGTAGTTTTCACGCAGCACAATCACAGCCTTGACGGTCTCGCCGCGCTTGGCGTCGCGCGCCGCAATGACGCAGGCTTCCTGGATCGCCGGATGCTGGTACAGCAAGGCTTCCACCTCGGCCGGCCAGACCTTGAAGCCCGAGGCATTGATCATGCGCTTCAAGCGGTCCACCATGAAAAAATAACCGTCGTCGTCAGTCATTGCCAAGTCACCGGTGCGCAGGAAGCGCTTGCCGTCGACCTCGACAAAAACTTCTTTCGTGGCTTGCGGATTGTTCCAGTAGCCCTGCATCACGTTGGGCGCGTTGATGATGATTTCACCGACTTCGCCCGGTGCCAATTCATGAAAATCGGTCGGATCAACGACCCGTGCATCGACATCGTAGATCGGGATGCCAAGGCACTGCTTCTTCGGCCGATCCGGCGGATTGATGTGGGTGGCGGCAATCGTCTCCGACATGCCATAGCCCTCCACATAAGGCACGCCCAACAAATCATTTAGCTTTTGCGCAACCGCCTCCGGCATGGCGGCACCGCCACCGCGAATGCCGCGCAGGCTGGACAGGTCGTAGTCTTCGATCTTCGGGTTTGCCAGCAGGTCCACCACCATGGTCGAGATCAGTTGCAGCGTGGCGATCCTGTAGCGCTGGATGCACTGCGCCACCACTTCGCGGTCCCAGCGTGGCAACACCACCATGGTGCTGCCATGGTACAGCGGGCCGCTCATGCTGCCCTGCATGCCGGTCACGTGGAAAAATGGCAGCACTGACAGCGTGGTGGAGTCCTGGTGCGTGTTGAACCATTGCATGCTGGCGACAACGCTGGCCATGGTGCCGCGATGTGTGTGCATGCAGCCTTTCGGATGACCCGTTGTGCCGGAGGTGTAAGGCATTACGCACAGATCGTCCGGACCTACCGTGAGCGGCCCCGGTTGCAGACGGCTTGACAGCATGTCGCTCCATAGGGTCACGCCGACGCCGCCATGCTGCACGCGCGGCGCGCTGACGAAATCAGGTATCTTGAGATCAGTGGGACGCTTGAGGTAGTCAGAGTAGGCCGCCACCAGGATATGGTCCAACCCTTCCCCCAGCAACGGCGACATCTGCGCAAAAATATCCTGCGCAACAATCGCGGCTTTCGCCCCCGTATCCGTGACGTAATGGCGCAACTCGTTGGTCAGGTTCATCGGGTTGACCGGAACCACTACCGCGTTGGCACGCAAGATGCCGTAGTAGGCCAGCACAAACTGCGGGCTGTTCTGCATATACAGCAGCACGCGGTCGCCTTTCTTCACATGGCAGTCGTGCTCCAGGTAGCCAGCGATGCGCTGCGCCTCGTCCTTGAATTCGGCGTAGCTGATCGGTGTGTCGTAAAACAGAATGTAGGGCTTGTCGGGAAAGCGCGCGGCCGATACTTCAACGTTGTAAAAAAGATTGGTTTGCGGCACCGTCAGGTGCTGCGGTTGACCTTCCGGCCAAAAGGCAAGGTGGCTATTTGACATGAGCGAATCCAGCTGCCCGGCATCGTTACCGGGCGGCTGCCGTCTGCCGCTTACTTCATCAACTCGCTCAGCCCGACGGGCTTGATCTTGCCACCTTCCACCGTGGCAACTACCGGATCGACCAGCGTGCCACCGACGGCATCGATACCGCGAAAGCCGCCCGCGTTTTGCTCCCGCGGCAACTTGGCGAGCGCCTCCCCCAGTTTGCTGCGGATGGCGGTGGCGTCGCTGGTGGTGCCAGCGAGTTTCATCGCCGCCGCCAACGCATGGGTCAAAGCGTAGTTGTAGGATGACTCAGTGGTCGGATCACGGTCGGCGCCGTACATCTTGCGATAGGCCGCACTAAAAGCCTTGGCACCCGGACTTTCGTCGTAGGACACCGGCAACACGCCGATGGAGCCTTCCAGCAGTGCGAGGCCACCAGTAACCTTGGCCATCTCGTCCAGTTTGGCCTGGTCCATGAGCAGGAAGCCGCCCTTGAAGCCGAGTTCGCGCGCCTGCTTGGCCACCAACGCCGTCGGCTCGGACGGCCCGCCAATGAACATCACTTCGGGCTTCTCCGCCATCACACGGCTGACACCGCTGTAAAAATCAGCCGAGCGGTTGTACGACATGGGGTTGTTGGAAACGACACTGCCACCTGCCTTTTCCCAGGCCGGTGCAAACAACAGGCTCCAGTTCTTGGCGTACTCATGGTCGCCAGGCAGCATGCCGACTTTCTTGCCGAACTTTTTCATTTCGTAGCGGATGAAGGGCTCGATGTAGGAGTTGAAAGTTGGTGGAATCCGGATCGTGAGCTTGTTGCCGACTTCGGTAATCTTGGGCGTGCTGGAATACGCCATCACAATGAATTTTTCCTGCTCGTTGAAAGCTTGCATCGCATAAATGCCACCGGAATGCGGCACGAACACGGCCGCTGTCTGATACTGCTGCACCAGGCGGCGCGCATTGATTGCCGCTTCGGCCGGCGAATATTTGTCGTCCAGCGCCACCAGCTCTAGTTTGACCTTCTTGCCGGCCACCTCAAGTCCGGCCGTGTTGATCTCCTTGACAGCCATCTCGATGCCACTGACGACGTTCTTGCCATACAGCGCGGCACCACCGCTGAGTGGCCCGGTGTAGCCGATCTTGACGCTCTCCTGAGCCAGCGTGACACCCGCTGCAAATACACCAAACAGCGCCGCGGCAAGTGGCAATGTGGCGAAGCGCCGGCGAGAGAAAACTGCTTTCATGGGTGAGTCTCCTTGAGTAGTGAAATGAAAAAATGAAAAAAACCAGTGATGCGATCGGTGCTTTTCAGGCACCGATGTAGGCGGCCCGCACCGCTTCGTTGTTGAGCAGAGAATCGCGGTCGCCTTCGAGCGCGATACAGCCACGCTCAATGACATAGGCGCGGTGCGCAATGGCCAGTGCCGAAAAAGCGTTCTGCTCGGCCAGCAGCACGGTGGTGCCGGACTGGTTGATGCGCTGAATCACCTCGAACACCTGTTTGACGACCAGCGGCGCCAGACCCAGTGAAGGTTCGTCCAGCAACAAAACCTTGGGCCGCCCCAGCAGTGCTCTCCCAATCGCCACCATCTGCTGCTGTCCGCCTGAAAGTGAACCGGCTGGGTCGTCCTGCTTTTTCTCCAGCATCGGGAACAGGCCGAACACCTCGTCAAGCGATCGCTGGATGCCCGCCTTGTCGCGTCGATGCACGTAGGCGCCCAGCGTCAGGTTCTTTTTGACCGACATCATCGGGAACAGCTTGCGCCCCTCGGGACAATGCACCAAACCGCAGGCGACGATCTGCGCCGGACGTAGGCCCACCAGTTCGCGCTCTGCAAAGCGGATGCTGCCGGCGCTGGGTCGCTGGATGCCACTGGCGGCCATGAAGATCGAGGTCTTGCCGGCACCATTGGCACCCAGCAGCACCACCAGTTCTCCAGGCGCGGCATGCAGCGTGATGCCGTTCAGCGCGCGAAAGCTACCGTAATGAAGATTGACGCCTTCAAAGTGCAGCATGGTCAACTCCGAGGTAGGCGTCGATGACTTGCGGGTCGCGCCGGATCTCTGCCGGTGTGCCCTCGGCAATCTTGCCGCCGTTATTGAGGACGACGATCTTGTCGGCCAGACGCATGATCATGTCCATCTTGTGCTCGATCAGACACACGGTCTTGCCATGGTCCACCAGTTTGCGGATCAGCTTGGCGAGGCCCACCGTCTCTTCCGGATTGACACCACCGGCCGGCTCGTCGAGCAGCAGCAGTTCCGGGTCGGTCGCCAGCGCCAGCGCCAGCGCCACACGCTTGCGTTCCTCCTGCGTGATGTCGGCGGCGATGCGGTGTGAAATGTGCGCCAGGCCAACGAATTCGAGAGCCTCCATTGCCTTGTCGAGGCAGATGCGCTCCTCCTGCTGCAAACGCTTCGAATTGACCAGTACATCCCACAGACCGGAGCGGGTGCGCAAGCGGTGGCCGACGATCAGGTTATCGATGATCGTGGCATTGTCAAACAGGTGCGTCGTCTGAAAGGTCCGCGCAATGCCCAGCCGCGCCACGTGGTCCGGGCGCAATCCGGTCACATCCTGGCCCTTGAACAGGATGCGCCCCGAACTCGGCTTGTGGGTACCTGCTACCAGGTTGAAGAAGGTGGTCTTGCCGGCGCCATTGGGACCAATGATGGCGCTGACCTGGCCACGCTCGAAGTGCGTGGTCACGCTGTCGACTGCGGTCAGGCCGAAGAACAGTTTGGTCAACGCCGTAATTTCAAGCATGGCGTTTCGCTTGCGTTACGTCGGCCCGGCGGGCCCGGCGTTTCAGCCAGGTGCCAACGAGGCCGTCGGGCAAGAAGATGATCAGTGCGATCAGCACCGGGCCAAACACGACCATGCGGTAGTCCTGCAAAAACTGCAGGCCCTGGGTCAGCCAGGTCACCAGCACCGTGCCGACCAGGGGTCCCAGCAGCGTGCCGATACCGCCGACCAGGACGAACATCACCAGATCAAACGTCACAACCTCGCTCGCCAGGTCCGGTCCGAGGAAGCGGACCTGACCCGCATAAAGAGCGCCGGCAAAGCCTGCATAGACCACCGACAGCACAAACGACAAGGTCTTGGTGCGCATCAGATCGATACCCAGGGCTTCGGCCAGTTCGTCGCTGTTGCGCACTGCCATGAAACTGCGCCCCAGCAGGGAGCGGACGATGCGTGCCATGATCCAGATGCCCAGCGCCAGAAAAGCCAGCACCAGGTAATACTGTGACAGCGGCGTGCCAAACTGCAGAGGTCCGATGCCACTGGGCGCCGGAATGCCCATGATCCCGACGGTGCCGTGGGTCAGGCTCTCCCACTTCTCGATCAGCAAATACATGATGTAGCTGACGCACAGGGTGAAGATGGAAAAGTAGTGTCCTTTCAGCCGCAAGGAAAGGATGCCAACAAAAAATCCAAGCAGCGCCGTCACCACGCCGGCCAGCGCGAAGGCCAGCCAGAACGGCACTTGATGATCAACCGTCAGGATGCCGACGGTGTAGGCGCCAACCGCCATGAATGCGCCGTGCGCCAGATTGAACTGGCCGGTATAGCCGGTGATCAGGTTCAAACCGAGCGCGGCGAGCGCCATGATAAACATCTGGGTGGCCACCGAGATCAAGTAATTGTTCTGCGCAAAGAGCGGAAATATCAGCGCCGCCACCGCCAGCAGGGTCCAGCCGACCTTTCCCTGCAGCAGCTTCATCACCGCGCTCCTTTCAGGGTAAACAGACCCTGAGGGCGAAACGACAGGATCACCACCAGCAGCACGAAAGCGATGATGTCCTTGTAGTCGGTGGAAAAATAGAAGCCGCCAAAGCTCTCTGCCAGGCCGATGATCAGGCCACCGACGATGACGCCCATGCCGGAGACGTTTCGCCACCGTCGCCCGCGGCG
>JANXLW010000027.1 GCA_025354965.1 Betaproteobacteria bacterium | reverse complement strand
GTTGCATGGCTGGTCGATGGCCAAAACAGTGACCGGCATGCTCATGTACAAGCTCGCCGCCGACACCCATCTGTCTTTGGATTCAGCGGTTGTGGACGCCTTTTTCCGCGCGCGCGAGCCGGCATGGGTTGCCGCCTGGCGCACGGATGGCCGCAAAAACATCAAGGTATCCGACCTGCTGTACATGCGCGACGGCCTGGCCAGCACGGAAGACTATGACCCCTGGGGCTCGGTGCCCAGGATGCTGTGGGGGCAGCCTGACGTGGCGGCCTTTGCAGCGCAGTCCCCGGCGCAGGCCGCGCCCGGCTCCCGCTGGCGTTACCTGAGCGCTACGGCCAATCTGATGGCGGGTGTGGCGCGCGGACGTTTCATCAGCGATGCCGACTATTGGGCCTACCCGAGCAAAGCTTTGTTCGAGCCGATTGGCGCCAGCAGTGCGGTGCTGGAAACCGACAGCAACGGCAACTGGGTCGGCTCGTCTTACGTTTGGGCCAGCACGGGCGACTGGGCGCGCCTGGGCCAATTGATGCTAAAGGACGGGCGCTGGGGCGACGTGCAAGTGCTGCCGCCGGGTTGGCTCAAGCTTGCCGGCACGCCGTCAACGGCGCAAGGTGAAGGTCAAGGCTATGGCGCGCACACCTGGCGCATCGGCAACCCGGTGGCGGGCGAATGCAAGGGCTACGTCGGCGTGCCTGCGGACACTGTGGCGATGATGGGGCACTGGGGCCAAGTGGTGGCCATGGTGCCGTCGCGCGAGGCAGTCATCGTGCGTTTGGGCTGGACCTTCAAGAAGAGCCAGTTTGATGCCTGCGCGTTTGTCGTGGACGTGCTCAAGGCGTTGCCCAGGGAGTGATGCACTTCAAAAATACTGCCATACTGCCTGCCGTTCTGTTGAGAAGAGAAAGCAAGATGCCATGTTGAAGTTCACTTGCTGTGACGCCGTCCAGCAATTTTCCACCAGCGGCCGGGCGCAAGTATTGCGCGGAATTACGCGTGGCTACGAGCGCGAGTGCCTGCGCGTTGACCCCGCTGGCCGGTTGGCCCAAACGCCGCACCCGCTGGCACTGGGCGCCAAGCTGACGCACCCGTGGATCACCACCGATTACGCCGAGGCGCTGCTGGAGTTCATCACGCCGCCATCGCAGGACCCGCAATTTCCTCTGCAGTTTTTGCGTGACATCCATCGTTACGTTGCGCCGCATCTGGCTGGCGAGACGATGTGGGCGGGCTCCATGCCCTGTGTGCTGGGTGACGACAAAGACATCCCGATTGCCGATTACGGCAGCTCGAACGCCGCCCGCTTCAAGACCGTGTACCGCGAAGGCTTGGGGCTGCGCTACGGCCGCAAGATGCAGACGATTGCCGGCGCGCATTACAACTGGTCCTTGCCAGCGGACTTCTGGCTGGCGTTGCAGGATTGTTGTCCGGGCACCGGCCGGTTGGAAGAATTTGTGAGCGAACGTTATTTCGGTTTGATCCGAAATTTTCAGCGCTATGGCTGGCTGATCCCTTATCTGTTTGGTGCCTCTCCCGCCATCTGTGAGTCGTTTTTGCAGGGGCAGCCGTCGGAGTTGCCGGAACTGGTACCCGGCACCCGCTATGGACCGTACGCCACCAGCTTGCGCATGAGCGATCTGGGTTACCACAACCGGGCGCAGGCCAACCTGCACGTGAGTGTCAATTCACTGGCCGAGTACACGCAGGCGCTGGAAGCCGCTATCCGCACGCCGGATCCGTTTTATGAAGAAATCGGTGTTCGGGACGGCCCCCGCTGGAAGCAACTCAATGCCAACCTGCTGCAGATTGAAAACGAGTTTTATGCCGGCATGCGCCCCAAGCGCATCGGCAAACAGGGTGAGCGCCCGGCCGAGGCGCTGCAGCGCTACGGCGTTGAATATGTCGAAATGCGCCTGTTTGACCTGAACCCTTTTGTTGCCATTGGCATCACCCCGGAGCAAGGCACGTTTGCCGATGTGTTGTTGCTGATGTGTTTGTTTCGCGACAGTCCGCCCATCACCAGCCGCGAGCAAAGCGAGAACGATGAAAACAAACGCCGTATCGTCAACCAGGGTCGCCAGCCCGATCTGCATCTGCTGGCGCACAACCGTGAGCAGCCGTTTCGGCCACTGGCGCATGAGTTGTTTGACGACATGCAACCGTTTGCCGAAATGCTGGACGCAGCCTATGGCGGCACGCGCTACTGCACCACGCTGCAAGGTTTGCGCGAGCGCGTTGACCAGCCTGACAGCACGCCCTCGGCGCAGGTGCTTGCCGGGGCGCGGCAAGCGGGCGGCTTTTTCAATTTCACATTGCAGCAGTCGCAGCAGCACCAGCGCGAATTGCTGGCGCAACCTCTTGACGAAGCTGGCAAAGCCAAATTTGCGACCAGCGTGCAAGACTCGTTGCTGGAGCAGCAGCGATTGGAGGCCCAGGAACAGGGCACATTTGAAGACTTTGTGACAAGGTATTACAACTAAACCGCAAAATTCCCGAGTGACCAGCAGAGGATTAGGGTGGGCGTAAAGTTTTGATGAAGGTCAATGGCCGGACGCACCCTTGCCGTAAAATTGGCTCACTCTTTTTCAACAATCAAGATTTGAACACTGCGCCGACTCTCTCATTTTCCAAGCTTGGTTGTAGTCGGGGAGGGCGGCAACTTTTTCAGGGCATTGATTGTGTTCTTGAAGCCGGGCGATGGCTGTATGTTACCGGTGCCAATGGCGTCGGGAAAACAAGTTTGCTGCGCATGGTGTGCGGTTTGGCACCGATCGATTCCGGCAATATTTTCTGGAACGGTGCGCCCATTCACTCTCAGCGCGACGCCTATCGCCAGGACCTTTGCTATTTGGGCCATCTCAATGCCCTCCAGGAATCGATGACTGTCAACGAGAACATGGTGTTCAACGCCGCCTTGGGTGGCACTGCCCCGGAGCCGTCGCAAATGGACGACGTACTGACGCACTTTGGCGTGCGCGGGCGTGGCGGGCAATTGGTAAGGCATTTGTCGCAGGGGCAAAAACGGCGCGTCGCCTTGTCCCGGCTCGCGTTAAGCCAGGCCCGCTTGTGGGTGCTGGACGAGCCTTTTGTGGCGATGGATGAGTCGGGGGTTCGTATGCTGGCCGACCTGGTGGCAGAGCATCTGGGCAGGGGCGGACTGGCGGTTTTGACCAGTCACCAGTTGGTGGGTATCGGCGCCGTGCCGGCCCAGTTGCTGGAATTGCGCGCATGAGAAAGCTGGGACTGCCAAGTGTCATGCTGGCGGTGCTGCGACGCGA
Organism: Betaproteobacteria bacterium; assembly: GCA_025354965.1. Lineage (GTDB taxonomy): Bacteria > Pseudomonadota > Gammaproteobacteria > Burkholderiales > Burkholderiaceae_C > Rhodoferax. The sequence goes on along the minus strand of JANXLW010000027.1, from coordinate 2,487 downwards.
GTTCTCCGTGGCGTTGCGGCAAAAGGGCGAAGTGCTGACGCCGCTGGTATTTTTTGTTGTTATCGCCAGTTTGTTTCCGCTCGGTGTCGGTCCGGAATCGGCGCTGTTGCTGCGCATGGCGCCTGGCGTGTTGTGGGTCAGTGCCTTGCTGGCGGCGATGCTGTCCTTGCAGCGCCTGTTTGCCACCGACTATGCCGATGGCTCACTTGAGCAGATGGCGCTGTCGAGTACACCGATGGGCTTGCTGGTGGTGTCCAAGGCGTTGTCGCACTTTTTGCTCTCGGGTCTGCCATTGGTTCTGATGGCGCCGGTACTCGGATTGCAGTTCGGACTGGAGTCCCGGGCGCTGGGTATTTTGATGTTGACTCTGCTGCTGGGGACGCCAACCTTGAGTCTGATTGGCAGCATTGGCGCCGCTCTGACATTGGGTGTGCGCGGTGCAGGGGTATTGTTGTCACTGTTAATCCTGCCACTGTATATTCCTGTGCTGATATTTGGCGCCGGTGCAGTGGAAGCCGACGCCGCCGGCCTGGGTTTTAGCGGTCACCTGTCATTGCTGGCGGCATTGCTGGTGCTCTCGGCATTTTTTGCGCCATTGGCCACCACGACAGCCTTGAGGATTTCCCTGGAATGAAACTACGCGACATTCATTGGTTCAAGTTTGCCTCGCCGCAGAACTTCTATTTTCTGGCTGGCCGCATGTGGCCCTGGTTTGCCGCATTGGCGACGGTGCTCGCTGTGGCGGGTTTGTGGATTTCGTTTTTTGTGGCGCCGACCGACGCCCAGCAAGGCGAGGGCTATCGCATCATCTTCGTGCATGTGCCGGCCTCGCAAATGTCGATGTTCATTTATCTGGTGATGGCGGCCTGGGCCGGTTTTGGTCTGGCATTCAATACCCGGCTGTCGGGCATGATGGCCTCGGCGCTGGCGCCAACCGGTGCCTTGTTTGCATTCCTGTCGCTGGCCACCGGCTCCTTGTGGGGCAAGCCGATGTGGGGTGCCTGGTGGGTCTGGGATGCGCGTCTTACGTCGGAGCTGATCCTGCTCTTTTTGTACCTGGGTTTTCTGGCCCTGCAAGCCAGCATCGACGACCCACGGCGTGCCGACAAGGCCTGTGCGGTGCTGGCGCTGGTGGGCGTGGTCAACGTGCCTATCATCTATTTTTCGGTCAAATGGTGGAACACGCTGCACCAGGGCGCTTCGGTATCACTAACCAAGTCGCCGACCATGGCCAGCACCATGTTGTGGGGCATGCTGATCATGGTAGTGGCGTGCTGGATGTATGCGATCACGATTGCACTGCTGCGGGTGCGCAACATTATTCTCGAACGTGAACGTCATACGGAGTGGGTTAAACATGCATTGGAATAGTGTCGGAGAATTTTTCGCCATGGGAGGCTATGCCTTTTATGTCTGGGGCAGTTTTGGCTTGACTGCCGCCGTGGTGGCGGGCGAGACCTTGTTGCTGCGCAGCCAGCGGAAAAATATTCTGCGCAATTTGCGCAGCGAACTTTTGTCAGAGAGATAAATTCATGAAACCTCGTCATAAACGTGCCGGCCTGATTGTGGGCGCGCTGGGTGTGTTGGGCATTGCGGCTTACCTGGTACTCAATGCGTTCCAGAGCAATCTGGTATTTTTCTTCTCCCCCACCCAGGTGGCTGCGGGCGAGGCACCGAAAAACAGAACCTTTCGGGTTGGCGGCCTGGTCAAAACCGGCACCGTCAAGCGTGACAATCTGACCGTGGCCTTTGTGGTGACCGACACCATGAAAGAAGTGCCGGTGAGCTACACCGGTATCCTGCCGGACCTGTTCAAAGAAGGCAAGGGCGTTGTGGCGCAGGGCAAAATGGACGCCGATGGCAAGTTCACCGCCAGTGAAGTGCTGGCCAAGCACGATGAAAACTACATGCCACCCGAGGCCAAGCAGGCGCTGGACCAGGCAGCGGTCCAGCAAACCATCAAGTCGCTGAAGTAAGACGAGTTAGGAGAAACATCATGATTCCTGAAATTGGTCATTTTGCGTTGATTCTTGCGCTGTTTGTGGCGCTGGCCCTGGGTACCTTGAGCGTCATCGGTGGCCAGCGCGGGCGCGCCGACTGGATGGCACTGGCAAGACCCGGTGCGCAAGCGCTTTGGGCGTTGACAGCGTTCTCCTTTGGTTGCCTCACCTATGCCTTTTTTACCAACGACTTTTCAGTCTCGTACGTGGCGCAGCATTCCAACTCCAAGCTGCCTGACATCTACCGGATTGCCGGCGTTTGGGGTGGCCATGAAGGCTCGCTGCTGTTGTGGTTGCTGATGCTGTGCTCGTGGATGATGGCAGTGTCGCTTTTTTCCCGCCAATTGCCTGATGTGATGGTGTCCAGGGTGCTGGGTGTGCTGGCCCTGGTGGCGGTCGGCTTCCTGCTCTTCATGCTGATCACGTCCAACCCATTTTTGCGCCTGAGTGACATCCCGGCCGATGGTCGCGATTTGAATCCTTTGCT
>JANXLW010000020.1 GCA_025354965.1 Betaproteobacteria bacterium | reverse complement strand
TTCAACTACCAGCTCGTTCTTGACGCGTTCCGGGTTGGCGTCGGGTTTATCTATCTTGTTGATCGCCACTACGATGGGGACACCGGCCGCCCTGGCATGCTTGATTGCTTCCTTGGTTTGCGGCATAACACCGTCGTCCGCTGCCACCACCAGAATCACGATATCGGTGGCCTTGGCGCCGCGCGCACGCATCGCTGTAAAGGCTTCATGACCGGGCGTGTCAAGGAAGGAAATCATGCCGCGTGGTGTTTCCACGTGATAGGCGCCGATGTGCTGGGTAATACCGCCGGCTTCGCCCGAAGCCACTTTTGCTCTACGAATGAAGTCCAGCAGTGATGTCTTGCCGTGATCGACGTGACCCATCACCGTTACCACCGGGGCGCGGGGCAACGACTCTGATTGCTGCTGCAACACCTCATCGTCGGTAAAGGCTTCCGGATCGTCCAGCGCCGCAACGATGGCAGTGTGGCCCATTTCTTCCACCAGAATCATGGCTGTGTCCTGGTCCAGCGGCTGGTTGATGGTAACCATCTGGCCGAGTTTCATGAGGTGCTTGATAACCTCAGACGCCTTGACGGCCATTTTGTGTGCCAACTCGGCCACCGTAATGGTCTCCGGTACGTGTACTTCGATAACACGAGTCTCGACCGGCGCCGCCTGCGCCCGAGTGTCATCACGGTCGCGATCATTGCTACCGCGCTTTCCTCTCGGACCGGCACGCCAGTTATTACCACGGCTGCCAGGTGCACCGGTTGCACCACGTGTCGGGATAGCCTTTTTCTTGGCAGGATCGCCAGCCCAACTGCTCGATAGCTTGGCTGATTTGACCTCCTTGCCGGCGCCAGCAGACGTGCCGGTCGCTTGCGCCCCAGCCACACCCGGGCGCACTGGTTTGGCAGGCGCCGTGCCTGCGGCTGGCTTGTGCAGGGTACCCTTGATACCAGCCTTGGAAGCGACGTTTACCCCGCCTTTGACCGCCAGTTTTGCTTCTTCAGATTTTTTCGCAGGAGGAGGTTTTTTGACCGGTGCCGACATCATCAGACGAATGGCGGCGGCTTCCGCCTCAGCCTTGTTTCTGCGTTGTCCCAGGTCGACTGCGCGCGCCACATCTTCGGCCGCACGTGCATTGGAATCGGCCACCAGCTTGTCACGCGCTTCGCTCTGTTCTTTGGCCAGGGCTTGGGCCTTCTCGGCCGCTTGCAATACCTTGGTCGCGGCGGTATCGATGGCATCTTGTGCCTGCGGAGCTGAAACCTTCCCGGCTTCCTGCTCTGCGACCGCCTGGGTCGCTGCCGCCTCTGCAGCATTTGCCGCAGCCAGCGCTACCACCTCTCGCGCCCGAGCCTCCTGCTCTTCGCGATGCCGTCTGCGTTCTGACAACTCTTCTTCCTGCCGACGAATCAACTCGGCCTGACGACGAGCCTCTTCTTCACGACGCGCCAATTCGGCGTTGTCGAGCAGGGGAGTCGTCTCATGTTCGTGCTCCTGCGTATCGACTGCAACTTCGACTCCGTCCTCGCGGCGCACAAAAGTGCGCTTCTTGCGCACTTCAACCTGAATCGTACGCGCCTTGCCAGTGGAGTCGGCCTGCTTGATCTCGCTGGTTGACTTCTTGACCAGCGTAATTTTCTTGCGCTCAGGACTGGCAGTGCCGTGGCTGGCCTGCAAAAAGCCCAACAGTTGCTGCTTATCAGCATCCGTGAGTTTGTCAGAAGCGGCCGATTTGGTCACTCCCGCCGACTTCAACTGTTCAAGCAGCGTATCGGTTGATTTTTTGAGTTCACTTGCAAACTCGGCGACGGTCGTACTGGACATTTTGTTCTGTAACCTTTAGTTCGGCATGGCAAGCCCTGTGGGCAGCTGCTAGCCATCACTGAAATTTCGTGTTCATGAGATTTACTTTATGCTTGGGAAGCGGTGTCATTGGCAAACCAATGTTCGCGCGCTTTCATGATCAAGGTCTTGGCTTCGTCAGCAGACTGGCCAGTGATTTCCGTGAGTTCGTCAACTGCAAGATCGGCCAGGTCGTCACGCGTGTGAACACCGTTGTCCGCAAGCTTGCCAATCAACTCGGGAGTGACTCCTTCGAGGTCCCGCAACTCCAGCGAAACCTCCTGCACGCTTTCCTCATGCGCAATTTCCATGGTCAATAACGCATCTTTGGCACGGGTGCGCAATTCGTTGACCGTATCTTCATCGAAGCTCTCAATCTCAAGCATTTCTTCCAGTGGCACGTAGGCAACCTGTTCCAGGCTGGTAAAGCCTTCTGCAATCAGCAGGTCGGCAATTTCTTCGTCCACATCGAGCTTTTCCATGAACAGTTTGCGACCCGAGTCGGTTTCACTGGCTTGCTTTTGAGCTGACTCGGCGGCGTCCAGGATGTTGATCTTCCAACCGGTCAATTCAGAGGCCAGTCGTACGTTCTGGCCACCGCGGCCGATCGCAATGGCGAGGTTTTCTTCATCGACCACAACGTCCATGGCGTGGCGCTCTTCATCCACCACGATGGAAGAGACATTGGCCGGTGCCAGCGCGCCAATCACAAACTGCGCCGGGTCTTCACTCCAGAGCACGATATCCACGCGTTCGCCGGCCAACTCGTTGGTAACACCGTTGACCCGCGTACCCCGCACTCCA
>JANXLW010000013.1 GCA_025354965.1 Betaproteobacteria bacterium | reverse complement strand
TTCGGCGCCATCTGCGGCTCCTCCCTGGCAACTGCGGCCACCATGGGCCAGGTGGCGTTGCCGGAATTGCGGCGCTATGGCTATTCCGGCTCGCTGGCCACCGGCGCCCTGGCCGCTGGCGGCACGTTGGGCATCATGATTCCGCCTTCGGTGCCGCTGGTGATCTACGCCATTCTGACGCAGGAGTCGATCGGGAAACTGTTCATGGCCGCGGTGCTGCCGGGCATCATTGCCATGCTCGGCTACATGCTGGTGGTGCAGATCGTGGTCACCCTGAATCCGAAAGCCGGACCGGCCGGCCCGCGTGTGCCATGGCCCCAGCGGCTGCGTTGTCTGCTCGAAGTACTGCCCGTGTTGCTGGTGTTCCTGGTCGTCATCGTCGGCATCTATGGTGGCTGGGCCAACCCGACCGAAGCCGCGTCCATCGGTGCTGCCTCCTGTGGCATCCTGGCGCTGCTGTCGGGCAACATGGGAATGGAGCAACTACGCAAAACCCTGCTCGGCACGGCCATGGCGACGTCCATGATCTATCTGGTGCTGCTGGGTGCCGACATGATGAACGCAGCGCTGGCAATATCGCAGATGCCGGTGGAACTGGCGGAGTGGGTGAAGAACAGCGGGATGTCGCCCCTGCTGGTCATGGGCATGATCCTGCTCATCTACATCCTGCTGGGCTGCGTCATGGATGCGCTGGCCATGATCCTGCTGACCATTCCGATTTTTTACCCCATGATCATGGGGCTCGATTTTTTTGGACTGACACAGGTTGACAAGTCGATCTGGTTTGGCATCCTGGCGCTGATGGTGGTCGAGATCGGACTGGTGCATCCTCCCGTGGGCATGAACGTCTACGTCATCAACCGGTTGGCGGTCGATGTACCCTTGATGGAAACATTCAAGGGTGTCATCCCGTTCCTGATTTCTGACTTCATGCGCATTACCTTGCTGGTTTTCTTCCCCGTCATCTCGCTGTATCTGGTGCACACCTTCGGCGCTTGACCCTATTCACCCTGTTCCACAAACTGAAAATGAGGAGATTCAACATGCAGATCCGCAAGATATTCACACCCGTGCTGGCAGCAACCGTGCTGTCCGTCGGCGCTGGCTGCGCCTGGGCCCAGGAAGTAACGCTCAAGGTACACCATTTTCTGGCACCGAATGCAACATCACAAAAAATGTTGCTGGGTCCCTGGTGTGAAAAGATTGCCAGGGAATCGAACAACCGGCTCAAGTGCCAGATTTATCCGGCCATGCAACTCGGTGGCACGCCGCCGCAATTGTTTGACCAGGCGAAGGACGGCGTAGCCGACATTGTCTGGACCGTACCCACCTACCAGGCCGGAAGGTTCACAAAGTCGGAAGTATTCGAGCTCCCCTTCATGATCAAGACCGCCGAGGGCGGCAGTCGCGCGTTCTGGGACTACATGCAAAAGAATTCCCTCGATGAATTCAAGGGCACCAAAATCCTGATAGCCCACGTGCACGATGGTGCTGAACTGCACTTTGCCAGCAAGTCGGTAAAAACACTGGAAGACCTGAAAGGACTCAAGGTGCGGGCGCCGACCCGCATCGGTACCCGCATGCTGACTGCGCTGGGTGCCACACCCATCCAGATGCCAGCGCCGCAGGTTCAGGAAGCAATCTCCAAGGGCGTGGTCGACGGCGCATCTCTGCCCTGGGAAGTGGTGCCTGGACTCAAGGTGCATGAGGTTACCAAGTTCCATACCGAGACTGGAGCGGGCCAGCGCAAGATGTCCAACACCATCTTCGTTGTGGCCATGAACGAAGCCAAATACAACAGCCTGCCGGCTGACCTGAAAAAGGTGATCGACGCCAATAGCGGTGCAGAAGCATCCGCCTGGGCCGGTCGGGTCTGGGACAGCACCATCGCACCGGGACGCAAGTCGGCAACCGACCGTGGCAATACCGTCAACGTGCTCACAGCGGAGGAGTACCAGCGCTGGGAGAAGGCGACCGAAGGGGTGGCGCAGGATTGGTTCAAAGATGTAGCCGCCAAAGGCGGTGACGGCAAGCAACTGCTGGAATCCGCCAAGGCCTCGCTAAATCTTTACGACAAGTAAGCGGCGCCAGACAGCCGTACGTCGCTGACGCAAATTGATTGAGGCGGCTACAAAAGCGGGCTCAACTCGCGTGCCGCCTCGAACAATAGAGGCAACAGGTCGCGCTGCATTGCCGCTGCCGAGATCCGGCTGTGGGATGCCACCGCATTGAGCGCCGCCACCGTCAGGCCCTTGCTATTGCGTAGCGGAACCGCCAGCGCATGAACACCCAGTTCATGCTCTTCGCTGGCGATACAAAAATCGCTCTGGCGAATATTCTCGATGAGGACCCTGAACGATCGGGTGTCAACCGTGGTCAAGGGCGTCATGCGTTGCAAATGCCGCCCTTTCATCCATTCATTGAACGCTGTTTTTGTCTTGGCCGCCAACAATACCCGCCCGGTAGACGTGGCGTGGGCGGGTAATCTTGCGCCCAGGTGAAGACCATAGGCGATCATGCGGCCTGCTCCATTGGCCGATGCGTTACGGTCGTTACCGCTGCGCGCCACGATAACCACTTCGTCGGCGTCCAGCACCACCGCCGAAAACGACTCTTGCGCCTGAATCGCAAGACGGTCCAACGTTGGTTGCAGGGCACGAGGCAGCCGGGCGGACGCGAGATAGCTGCCAGAGAAACGCAGCACTTTGCTGGACAACCAGAAGTAACTGCCATCAGTTTCAAGATAGCCGAGATGGGTTAACGTCAACAGGTGGCGGCGCGCGGCCGCACGTGTCAGACCGGTCCGCCCGGCAGTCAGCGTGGCGTTGAGCCGTTGCCGCTCGGTGTCAAAGCTTTCCAGCACCGCCAGGCCTTTGGCCATGCCTTCAATCAAATCCGCCTTTGCGATAGTCATTGCTTACCTTGACTCTCATTTCCAATATTTGTGCGTTCATCGCGCAGTTGGTGCAATCATCGCACACTAAATCAAAGCTGTGCTTTGCAAGAGACGGGCTTGGGTCTAGACTGAACCGCATCGACGCAGGAGAGCAGCGGCTCACCGATGAAGGAAAGAAGCGATGACAGTACATAGCGTGTCACTGGTAATTGCCGGTAGTGGTGGGGCCGGCGTTGTTACTGCAGGATCACTGCTGCTGGAAGCCGCAGCCAAGGCCGGCTGGTATGCGCTGATGAGCCGCTCGTCGGGACCGCAGATTCGAGGCGGCGAGGCGGCCACCATGCTGCGCTTCGCAACCGAGCCGATCATGTCGCACGATGACAGCTATGACTTGCTGATGGCCATCGACTGGGACAACATCGGCCGCTTTTCGGCCGAAATCCCCCTGCTCGGCACCAGCCTCATCGTTGGCGACCCGGCGCACGGCCCGGCCCCGACTGCCTTGCTAAGCGGTCAGCCGCGCGAGGCCGCCCTGGCATTAACCGACATCGCCAACAAGATTGAAAGCGGCCGCCCGAACATGGTTGCCCTGGGCGCCATCGCCGCCCTGATAGGCTTGCCAACAGATGCCATGCAGGCGGCCGTCGAACAGCAGCTAAGGCGCAAGGGACAGGCAACAATCGATGCCAGCATGGCCGCCTTTCATGCGGGCGTGGCCGCTGCGGCCGGCCTGCCAGAAGTTCCAAAGTTGCCGGCTGTGATTGCCGGCCCGGGGTCGCGCTGGAGCATCACCGGTAACGAAGCGGCCGGCCTTGGAATTATTCGCGGCGGCGTGCGCTTTGTTGCCGGTTATCCGATCACACCGGCCACGGAAATCCTTGAATGGCTGGCACCATCGCTGGCCAGGGTCGGTGGCATATTGGTGCAGGCTGAAGACGAACTGGCCTCCATCAACCAGATCATCGGCGCCTCCTTCGGTGGCGTCCCGGCGATGACCGCCACTTCCGGCCCGGGGCTGTCGCTGATGATCGAATCGCTTGGGTTGGCGGTTGCCGCCGAGGTGCCGATTGTCGTGATCGATGTCATGCGCGTCGGGCCCTCGACCGGGATTGCAACCAAGTCGGAGCAAAGCGACCTCAACATCGCTGTCTACGGCTTGCACGGCGATGCCCCGCACATCGTGGTGGCCGCCAACTCGGTCGCCGATTGTCTGTTCACCAGCCAATGGGCGGTGCACCTGGCCGAGGCCATGCAGACACCCACCATCGTCCTGACCGATCAGGCGATGGGGCAGTCGCGGGCGATTTTGCCTGGTCCGGCGGAACTGGCCTTTATCGGTCAACGCGAAACAGCAAAGGCAGTCGTTGACGGTGAACGCTATAAACGCTATGCAGTGACCGCCTCAGGTGTTTCACCGATGGCGGTTCCCGGCACCCCGGGCCTGGCGCACACGGCCGACGGGCTGGAACACAACGAGTTCGGCACCCCGTCGTCCCAGGCGTCTGACCACTTGTCGCAGATGGACAAGCGCAGTCGCAAACTGACCCATTTCAATTACGGCGACCACTGGGCCGACATCATCGACACCGACAATGGTCCGGGCGATGTGGCCATCATCACCTGGGGCTCGTCGACCGGGCCGGCGCGCGAAGCCTTGCAGCGATTCTCGGCGGCGGGCGGCAAAGCACGTCTGATTTCGGTGCGGCTGATCGCCCCGGTCCAGCCCGACAAAATGGCCGCAGCGCTGGCCGGAATCGGACGCGCCCTGGTCATCGAACAATCGCACAGTGGCCAGTTTTACCGCATGTTGCGGGCGTTCTACGATTTACCCCCCGAGACACGCTCTTTGCACCAGGGCGGTCCGCTGGCGTTCGGTCCGGCCAGGATTCTCGACCAACTCAATAACTGGAGAAGTTGATGGAAGCCGCTTTGCGAAAATACAAGGCAAAGGACTACAAGTCCGAACTCAAGCCGATCTGGTGCCCAGGGTGTGGTGACTACACGGTGCTCAACGCCATCACCCGTGCCCTGGCCGAACTCTCCCTGGCGCCGGAAGAAGTCGCGGTGGTCTCGGGAATCGGTTGTTCCTCGCGCATTCCTGCCTATACCGCCGTGTATGGCTTGCACGGCGTGCACGGCCGTGCCCTGCCGGTAGCGACCGGTCTCAAGTTGGCGCGTCCCGATCTCACGGTACTGGTGACCGGCGGCGACGGCGACGGCTTCTCGATTGGCGGTAACCATTTCATGCACGCCTGTCGACGCAACGTTGACCTGACCTATATCGTCATGGACAACCAGGTTTATGGCATGACCAAAGGCCAGGCATCTCCGACCACGGCGCCCGACTGGGAGGGCAGCAAACTGACACCGGTCGGAACCGGAATCAATCCCTTCCAGCCGCTCGTGGTTGGGCTGGCATCGGGGGCCAATTTCATCGCCCGGGTTTCCAGCAGCGATCCGGTCAATATGGCCCAGATCATTGTCGAAGCGATACGCCATCCCGGATTTTCTCTGGTCCAGGTGCTCAGCCCCTGCGTCACATTCCGCCCGGAACAGGCCGACTGGCGCGACATCGTACGCACCGCAGTGGTCGACTACACGGACGATGCCGCACGCGCAGCGCGACGCTTGATGACCGACGACGGCTTCAATGTGGGAAAGGTTCTCTACAAGGGCTCCCGTCCTGCGTATCGCCCGGAGTTCGAGCGCTCCAATGGCTCGATCGCGGATCTGGAATCGAGGTTTGCGTTATGAGCGAAGATGGCTCTGCTATTCAAACCGTTCCTGAACTTCTGGCGCACGCACTGGCCATGGAGACCGAAGCGGCCGAGCGCTATGGTGAACTGGCGGACCAGATGCAGACGCACCGCAGAATGGCGGTGGCGGCGATTTTTCGCCGTCTCGAAATTGCGGAAAAAAAGCACTTGGTCGAGCTCACCGAAATGTGCAAAGGTGTGGTGCTGCCGCACTATGCAGCCTGGGACTTCAAGTGGCGCAGCAATGAATGCCCGGAAACCATAGACACAGGCAGAGTGCATTACCAACTGTCGGTTCGGGACGCCATCGTGCTGGCACTGGAGCACGAGCGCAAGGCGACGTTGTTTTATGACGATATCGCCGACACGGCGCAAGCCGCAGACGTTATCCGGTTGGCGCGTCGGTTCGCCGATGAGGAACGCGACCACGCCAGCTGGCTGGAGATCTGTCTTGCCGAGTGCGGGCTGGAGCACTCCAAGACTGCAGAGGATCCGGATCCGCCACTGTGTCAGGAATAGGCGTGCCAGCTCGGCCAACTATCCACCGCAATATCCTTGAACGCATCACCCATCAAAAGGAAATACAAAAATGGCGCTACTCATCAATGACCTGTGCATTGCCTGCGACGTGTGTCTGGTGGCCTGTCCGAACAAGGCGATCACGGCCGGCGAAGACATTTTCTACATCAACCCCGACCAGTGCACCGAATGCGTCGGCCACCACGCGGTGTCGCAGTGCGTTAAGGTCTGCCCGGTGCGAGCCTGTGTTCCTGACCCGGACCACCCCGAAAGCAAGGACGAGTTGCAGACGAAGTATGAGCACCTGAAGGCGCTAAAGGCGGCCTGAAAAATCACCACAACAGGAGTTCAGGAAATGGCAATCAGAGACAAGCTGGAGCGACTCACAACCCGCATGCACGACACACCGCAGTACAACTCGCAGGGTGCGGTGCTGTTCGTCGACCTCGAGCAGCGCAAGATGCTGAAGAAGTACCTGCCTCTGGCGGTTTTGCGGAATTTTCTCGGCGGGCGCGGTGCGAACATGTGGCTGCTCTACAACTTGATGGAAGAAGAGCGCGATGCGCTCGATCCCGAGATTCCCCTGATCTTTGGCTCCGGTGTGCTGACCAGCAGCATGCCGTCGGCAACCCGCGGCAACGTTAGCAGCAAATCGCCTGACAGCTATGCGATTCTCGATGCCAATGCGGGCGACTACTTTCCGGCCTTTCTGCGTTGTCACGGTTACGATCATGTGGTTCTGTTCGGGCGCGCAACAGCCTGGACCCTGCTCAAAATTTCGTACGACACGGCCGAGTTGGTCGATGCCACCCCATATGTCGGTTTGAACAATCTTGCCATGGCCGCCGCCGTCCAGCGCGACTTCAACTGTGTCGAGCGCGAGGACATGGCGCTGGCCCGGATTACCACGGCCGGTGAAAACCAGGTGCTATGCAGCGGCATCATGGGCGGCATCAAATCGATTTGGGCGCGCGGTGGCGGCGGCGCCAAAATGGGTTCGCTCAAGGTCAAGGCCATCATGATCCATGGCACACCAAAAGACCTGCAGCCGGTGCAGCCGATGGCCAAGTACAACAAGATCATTGGCAAGAAGATCATCTCGACCAGCGTAATCAAAAACGCCTTGAAGATGGTCGGCACACCCTTCCTGTACAAGCCGAGTCGCGTCCTGTCGGCTCTGAGCACCAAGAACAATCAGGAGACCAGTTGGACCGCAGCGCTTGACGCTGATAATTTCGACCCTTACCGCCCGGGCATGGATGGCTGCTATCTCTGCCCGGTGCATTGCCGCAACCAAAACGACATGACGCCCGAAGCCCACAGCGGGTGGGGTGCCTCGGCCCTGAAGGGACTAAGCGGAAATGCCAGCTACGACACGGACCAGGCGTCGATCGACCATGGCAAGCAGCGCACTTACCAGGGTATCCACGGTGACGGCAAGTACGACCAGTATGACAAGGGCGATGGACCCGAGTACGTCACGCTGGGCAAGTTCGGCCCGATGATCGGCATCAAGGAACCTGAGCAGGTGCTGCGCCTGAACAATATCCTGAACGACCTGGGGCTGGATTCGGCCTCCACCGGAAGCGCGATTGCCTGGGCCATGGAGCTCTACCAGCGCGGCATCATCACGACGAAGCAGACCGGTGGCATCGAACTAACCTGGGGCAACTACGAGGTCATCGAGAAGCTGCTGTTCATGACCGCAAAACGCGAAGGTTTCGGCGACACCATTGCCGACTCGGCGCGGGCCGTCGAACGCGGCAAATATCCGGCCAGCGCACTCGATTACCGCATGGCGGTCAAGGGCCTGTTCCAATCCGATCCGCACGATTCACGCATTCTGAAGGCGTTTGCCCTCGGACTTTCGGTGGCGACCCGCGGCATGGATCACTTGCGTAACCGTGTCACGCTCGAGATCAACGCCCGCATCAACGACGATCCGGCGTTCAAGACATCGCTGTACAACGGTAGCGTGTCGGCCGCGCCGAACAGCTACGAAGGCAAGGAATATGCAGTGCGCAAGTGCGAGAACAACTACGCAGTGGGTGACTCGGTGGGCATGTGCCGCTTCAACACCAAGTTGTTCAACTCACCGACACTGCCCGACCTGACCGATTTCGCCACCCAGTTGACGGCGCTGACCGGTCAGCCCTTCGTCGAGGAGGAACTCGACGAGATCGGTCGCAATGTCACCGGGGTCGAGCGAATGCTGAATTTTCGCTTTGGCCTGCGTGCCAAGGACGACACTCTGCCACGGCGCTGGTTTGAAGAAGCCCTGACGCAAGGCCCGTTCGCCGGAGAGAAGATCGACCGCGCCGAGTTCGAAGCCATGAAAGGACGCTTTTATGCCCTCACCGGCCTGAACTCGGAGGGTACGCCGACAGTGCAGTGGCACGAAAAGCTATCGCGCCTGATCACCGGATTCGCCGTGCGTGTCGATCTGCCAAAGCCCCTGCCCGGCGCGCCAGAAAAAGTTGTGATCATCGATGAGAACGTCAGCGACGTAACGGCCCTGCGCCAGGCCCTGCTACGCAAGCTTCCAGAGGCCGCCGGTGATTTGAACGACAGTTCCTGGAACATTGCCGTCAATGGCGACATGGTGCTATCGGGTGAGGCGTCGGTGCGAATTGCGAGCGGTGATCGGGTGCTGCTGGTACCCATCATCGCCGGTGGATGAGGTTTCGATCCAACCGTGGGGACAGTCAAATGAGCTATTTCGACGAAGCGACCGAAACTCTGCCGCGCGAGCAACTGGCTGCCTTGCAGTTGAACAAGCTCCAGACGATGATGACCCATCTATGGAACACGAACCAGTTCTACACCAACAAGTGGCAAGCCGCCCGAGTTCATCCATCGGATATCCGGTCGTTGGTTGACCTGGCCCGACTACCTTTGACCCGAAAGGGCGAGCTGATGGAGGACCAGGCCAGCCACGGCCCTTTCGGCACCAACCTGACCTATCCCCTGCAAGCCTATCTGCGCATGCATCAGACCTCGGGCACCACTGGGGTGCCCTTGAAAGTATTCGATACCAATGAATCCTGGGACTGGTGGGGTCGTTGCTGGGGGCATGTTTTGGCCGGCGCCGGAGTCACCTCCTCGGACCGTCTCTTCATGGCCTTTGCGTTTGGCCCTTTCATCGGTTTTTGGGCCGCTGTTGAAGGTGCCCGCAAAATCGGGGCTTTAATGATTCCTGGGGGCGGTCGCGATTCGCAGCAACGCCTTGAAATGATGCGCGAGGCGGGCGCCACGGCGTTGTGTTGCACACCCTCCTATGCACTGCGCATGGCCGAGGTCGCCCGCGAGATCGGTTTCGACATTCGCTCAATACCCTTGAAAACCACGATCCACGCCGGCGAACCGGGGGCCAGCGTGCCGGCCACAAAGCAACGCATCGAACACACCTGGGCCGCCAGGTGCTTCGATCATGCCGGCGCATCCGAAGTGGGTGCGCATTCATTCGAATGCCAGCTTCAGCCGGGCGGCACACATCTGATTGAAAGTGAATTCATTGCGGAGGTTATCCATCCGCTGACCGGCGAGGCAGTTCTGCCAGGCCATCGCGGCGAGTTGGTGATCACCAATCTGGGGCGCTGGGGTTTTCCGGTAATCCGCTATTGCACCGGTGACCTGGTGCAGGTCAATCTGCAGCGCTGCCAATGCGGTCGGACTTCGCTGCGCTTTGAAGGCGGTGTTCTGGGGCGTGCCGATGATATGGTGACAGTGCGAGGGGTCAACGTTTTCCCTGGCAGTGTCGAAAACCTCGTCCGCAATTTCATCGAGGTTGATGAGTTTCGAATCACGGTGAACAAGGTCAGGCAGATGGATGAAATGGACATTGAAGTTGAATTGTGCGCGGGCACTGACCCGGAACTGATTCACGCCATCGCAACCAAGCTTGATGCCATGCTGGCCTTTCGCCCGCGGGTACGCCAAGTGGCCCACAACGCACTGCCGCGCTTTGAAATGAAAGCCAAACGCTTCCATGTCAAGCTTGACTGAAACGGGTTCGCTTCCAAAATGAATTACGGGGACAAAACGGGGACACTAAAACCGAAGGGGGCATTCCATCATGGCAGTTTTTGAGCAGCGTCTGACCGACCCAGACCCGCGATATTCAGATGCCGACAAGGCACCCAGAATTTCTGGCCCTACCGTCAAGTCGGAGTTGGACATGCGGTCAACCGGATCATCCTTATTGAAAAACAAAGCTTGCATGTGGTTTTCAAAACAGCGTGCCGACGGGCAAAAATCGACGACTTCACCTGGCACGATTTGCGCCACGAATCCATTTCAGGATACGCCGAACGTGGCGACTTCTCAATCCTTGAACTTGCCTCGATCTCTGGCCACAAAACACTGCAGATGCTGAAAAGGTACACCCACCTGCAGGCTGAAAAACTGGCTGCGAAGATGGGGTAACGACCAGGCCCCGCTTTGGCCACAACTACAGCCAAGAATTGATGGCGTTTTCAGCGTTCGCCAGCTCTCGCAGCAACACGTCAAAGCTTGGTGGCTCGGTCATGAACATGGGGCGCAGTGTGCCCAACTCCAGCTTGACCTCGCGACGCACATAGTCAAAACCGTGTCGGTGCAGCATTTGTCGGAGATCGAAACCGGCAAGCCTGTTCAATACGGCACGTTCTCCAGGAACTGGCGAGCGATGGGTTTTTCTTTGCTTATCCCGCCAGCACCGTGTTCAAGGCTCGGTTGACGTAATAATTGCCTCGGCCTGATTTTTGTTTTTCGACAAAACCGCCTTCCGTCAACGCCTCAAGGTATTTGGTAGCCGTGATGCGCGACACGCCCAAATCTCGCTGCACAAATTCTATTTTGGTGTAAGGGTGCATGAACAGATTGTTGATCAGGTCCTGACTGTAAAACTTGTAGCCCGCGCGAATGCGCTGCTTGTAGTCAAACAGAGCCGTCTTGATGGCCTGCACCGTGGTAATGGTTTGTCCGGCTGTTTGCTCAACAGCCTCCATCAAGTACAGAACCCAATCTTCCCAGGTGTCGTTGTCACGTACTGTTTGCAGCAGGCGGTAATAGTCTGCCTTGTGGCGCACGATATGGTTGCTGAGATACAGCACCGGAATGTCGAGCAGACCTTCTTTGACGAGGTACAGCACATTCACAATGCGCCCGGTGCGGCCATTGCCGTCGTAAAACGGGTGGATGCTCTCAAACTGGTGGTGAATCAGCGCCATCTTGATCAGCGGGTCTGCGTCAAACAGATCAGTCTCGTTGATAAAGCGTTCCAGGCCGCGCATGAGATCAACGATCTCCACCGGGTCTTGCGGTGGGGTGTAAATGGTTTGCCCGCCACCGTCTTTGAGGGCTGTACCCGGTAGTTTGCGAAAGCCCGCGTTGTTGCGTTCGAGTTCGCCCTGAATTTCGATGATGTGGTTACAGGTCAGCAAGCCACTGGCGCGCACCTGCGCAAACCCGACCCGCAGCGCTTGCCGGTAGCGCAACACCTCTTTGGCAGAAGGGTTGGCAAAGGTCTCGGGCAACACATCGTCCTTGAACAGCTCGTCGTGGGTGGTGACGATGTTTTCAATTTCGGAACTGTCCTTGGCCTCTTGCAGGCCCAAGGTGTTGATCAGAATGCTCTGGTTGGGAATGGAAGCCGCAATACCCTTCAACTCGGCCAGCTTGCGGCTGCTGCTTGCCAGCTTCTTGAGGATTGCAGGCGTCTCGAACCGGGCGGGGTTGAGGTGTTCAAGCGGCGTGATGGCGGGCATGGGTAAGCCTGGATGGAAGCGACGTGTATAGCAATCAGAGAATTCTGTATATGTTAGCCGCTACATGCATAAAAAAAGCGATTTTTTATACGTTTAAAGAATGACAGGCTGCGGTTGTCTGTCACTGCAACGCCTTGTCAATCGCAGCACGGCTGCCGACTTTGGACGCTCATTTCACGTAGGCGTAGCCCACTTCCCACGCCTGGTTCATCTGCGTCCACAAGTCCTTGGGTATGCGCATGTCCCCTTTCGCCTCTTGTATGGTCTTGCGCATGGCCTGTGCTATGCGATCGAGCACGCGGGCGGGCTGGGCAACGCCGCATATCCGGCGACCGAAGTCCACCAGCTCTTCAGTCGTGGGATATGTCTTTGTCTGGTGCTTGCCGGAGAACAACTTGAGTGCCATCGTTCGGTCTTCGAGCTGTGGACCGCCAGGGAATTGGGTGTATTTGTAGATGCTTGTTGTCACCACATCGAACATGGGGGCCAGCCACATTTGTGCGGCTGAGCGGTACAGCAGACCGAAGTTCTTCAGGTGTGCGTCGCCGTTTCGCACCATGACGGAAAACGCCACCTGCTCAAAAAACTGGTGCAAGTTGTCGCTGTGCAACTGGAGCTGACGCAGCAGCTCAGCAATGCGCTGGTAGCTGCCGTGGTACTTGCGGTCTGACAAGATGTCGCGTACCCGCAGGCCGGCCAACGCAGCGATGTCCTCAAAGCCCAAGCGCTCAACCCGTCCGTCGTCGTGAACGATCAGATCGAACCGGTCCAGCACCAACATCTGCCCGTCGTCGGAGAGCGCGAACACTGGCACCTTGATATCCGCTTTGCTGGCGGCCGTCAGGCAGAGGAATTCGTTTGCGGCCAGTCCGGGGTAGGCTGCGCTTGCGGCCTTCACGATGAGCGAGGGAATCGGTACGGTCGACCGGTCAGGCACCATGATTTTGGGTTGCATGCCTGCGATTCCCGCCCCGGTGCTCAGGTAGGCCGCTACCAGGTCATTGAACACCTGCGGGGAGTAGACCGTGCTCAGCAGCTCTCTTTTGCTCAGCGTTCGAGGTAGGGGAGTCGCAGTTTGGTTGGGCAAGTTGTAGCCCAGGCGGCCAATGCCATTGCGGCCCACCAGCGCCAGCAGATGCATGGGCGTCATTGGCTGCTTTGGAAAGAGTTCCCGAATCCTCATGAACAAATCGCCTTCGGGAAGGTTCTGATCCATCGGGGGAAACAGGTCTCCGTCCTGCCATGTGAGCTGCTCGCGGGGTGGCATCAGCAACGCAACCGTGGCTTGCTCTGGGCTGGGCTGCAGATAGCGGAACTCGTAGGTGGACGCCCGAATCAACTGCCCGGCGTTCTCGGTGTCTCCAATCGACACATACAACAAACGAATCTTTTCAGGGAGCATCGTCGTCCTCTTCAAGGAATCTGGCCGCCACTTCACCTGCGGACGGCAGGCCAGCGCGCTCGACGCGGAGTACCAACCCCAACGCCCCCACTACGGCCAACAAAGACGATACCGTAGAGTCTTCTCCCGCTTCGAGTCGATAAACGACTTCACGAACCTTGCCCGCTTTTTCGGCGAGCGCAGTCTTGCTCAATCCCAGCGCCTCGCGCCGCTCACGCAGTTGGCGCCCCAATTCGTCGGGAAGTCGAATTCTGTCAGTCATGGCTTGCAATGTACGATGTTTTTGGTATTTTTGCAAACCATAGCTTGCATTTTGCTGAGCTGAAGATATGTTTGTGAAGTATGGTGTTCGGACAATTGCCGTACAATGCGGGCATGTCGATGCTCGCCCTTGGAGGTCTTTATGCAAACCAGTCGTGATGTGCCCACCAAAACCCGTGGCGCGCGCCTGGAAGCGCGTATCAGCGCGGAGCAAAAGGCGCTGTTTCAGCAAGCCGCCACGCTGTCTGCGCGCACCCTTAGTGAGTTTGTGGTGGCGAGTGCGCAAGAGGCTGCCGCACGCATCATGCAAACCCATGAAGCCATTGCCTTGACACGCGATGAGCAAATCCGGTTTGTGTCTGCATTGCTGGCGCCGCCCACTCCCAATGCCAGGTTGCGCAAGGCTGCGCGGCAGTACCGCGCTCAGACTGGGGTGTGAGTCACTTGGTGCCCGTCGCATGGCGCGTTGAGCCGCTCAAAAAAATCCACGATCGCGACGCGTTCAGTTGCGGCCATGCAGCGTTGGACCGCTACTTGCGGCACCAGGCTCGGCAAGATGCGCAAAACCAGGTTGCCGCTGTATTTGTGGCGGTGACGCCACCAGACTCCAAGGTTTTGGGGTTTTACAGCCTGTCGGCCTCCAGCATTAACGCCGTCGATCTGCCGGCCGACCTGGCCAAGAAGTTGCCGCGTTATCCGCATTTGCCAGTGACCCTGCTGGGGCGTTTGGCCATCGATCAACCGTGCAAAGGGCAGGGACTGGGGCAGTTTTTGTTGCTGGACGCCCTCTACCGGAGCCTGCAAGCTGCGGCGGCCATCGCCGCCATGGCGGTGGTAGTGGATGCGAAGGACGCGGCGGCTGCGGCCTTCTACCAGCGTTATGGCTTTATGCCGCTGTCCGCTTCCGAGGGCCGGATGTTCCTGCCAATGAAGACGGTCACCGCACTGTTCTAAAGGCCAAGATGACTCAACTGTTTGTCGAGGTTGGTGGGTAGAACGGTTGGAGTGATCGCGCAGCCTGATCATGGCTTGCCCTTGCGGCGAATTGGGTGTTTAATCTCCGCATGAATAGCGGAGAAAAACTCTACATCTGGCAGGCCGGCGACTGGCCCAACTGGCGCTACGACCTGGCCGCGCTGGCTGGGCCGCTGACCGAGGTCAGCCGCGCCCAGGGCATGCTGTTGGGCCGCCTGGCCGACGTGGGCATGGCGCTGCGCGATCAGGCCAGCCTTGCCGCCTTGACCGAGGACGTGGTCAAGACCAGCGAAATCGAAGGCGAAGTGCTGAACGTCGAAACCGTGCGCTCGTCCATCGCCCGACGTCTGGGCGTCGACATCGGCGCAGTGGCTCCGGCCGATCGCCACGTCGAAGGCGTCGTGGACATGGTGCTCGACGCCACCTCGCACGCCGCTGCCCCGCTGACTGCCGAGCGCCTGTTTGGCTGGCACGCGGCGCTGTTCCCGACCGGGTACTCGGGCATGAACAAGATCGCCGTAGGCCAGTGGCGCGACGATGCCGCCGGGCCGATGCAGGTCATCTCCGGTCCGGTGGGGCGGCGCAAGATTCACTTCCAGGCGCCGCCCGCCCAGGCGTTGGCCGTCGAGACGGCGCGCTTTCTGGCGTGGGCAAATGCGCAAACCGGCGAGCCTGCGCTCGTCAAGGCCGGGTTGGCGCATCTATGGTTCGTGACGCTGCACCCCTTCGACGACGGCAACGGCCGCATCGCCCGCGCCGTGGGCGATCTGTTCCTGGCGCGCGCCGATGGCAGCCCGCAACGCTTTTACAGCCTGTCGGCGCAAATCCTGCGCGAGCGCAAGGACTATTACGACGTGCTGGAGCGCACGCAGAAAGGCTCGCTCGACGTCACCGGCTGGGTGTTGTGGTTCCTCGAAACGCTGGGGCGCGCCGTTGCCAGCGCGCAGTCCACGCTGGATGCCGTGCTGGTCAAGGCGCGCTTCTGGCAACGCTGGGCGGGCACATCATTGAACGAGCGGCAGGTCAAGTTGCTCAACCGTCTGCTCGATGGCTTCGAGGGCAAGCTCACCAGCAGCAAGTGGGCCGCCATTGCCAAGTGCTCGCCCGACACCGCGTTGCGCGATATCACGCAACTGCTGGAACTGGGTGTGCTGAAGAAATCGCCGGGGGGCGGGCGCAGCACCGGCTACGAGCTGGCGGATTGAGTCGCCCCTGAAAAATTCGCTTTCAACATAACCGCGACGCTGCCGGAGAAGGCGAAGTCCAAGATGTACTCGATTTGCACCCGGCAAGCGTTGCGAGGCAGGCAAGGATCATTCGATTTTTGGAGTCGATTTGCGGGGATGGTAAGAAATTAAAGTTGAAGCAATGGGCGCGAATCTGCAACTCCGAAAATCTACTGAATTGTGGTGCTTGTAAGTAACATATGTGTTACCATTAATTATGACAATCAAAGTCGAAGAATACTTACGTGAGGATGGCTCAAGCCCATACAAGCAGTGGTTTGATCATTTGTCGTCGCAGGCGGCTGCGAAGGTGACCGTTGCAAAGCTCCGAATGGAGTTGGGTAATACGTCAAACATCAAGTGGTTCGATGGGATGGGTGAATACGTCATCGACTGGGGGCCAGGGTATCGAATCTACCTCGCCAAGGATGGTGACACTCTTATCGTGCTTTTTGGCGGCGGCACCAAGCGAGGGCAGCAACGTGACATTGATAAGGCGAAAGAACTCTTGGCTGAGTACAAAGTACGAAAAAAGGCCAAATCCACCAGCAGCAAACTCAAGGGGTAAAGGTAATGGGACTGACTAGAAATTTCAAAGACACCGTCATTGAGCGTGTGCAGAGTGATTCCTCTTTCGCACAAGCGTTACTCGACGAGGCTGCCACGTTGTTCCTTAATGGTGAGCCAGAGACAGCCCGACTGATTCTTCGTGACTTGGTCAACGCCACCATTGGCTTTGAGCAACTCGCAACGTTGACGGCCAAGCCAAGCAAGAGTTTGCACAGAATGTTGTCACCTACAGGTAACCCCAGCATGGATAACCTGGCAGCTATATTTCGGGTAGTACGCGAGAGGCTACAGGTGCACATTCAGGCGCACTCGGTAGCGGCTTGAGATCAACACCATCCCCGCAAGTAGTCGCCCCTAAAAAATTTGCTTTCAACATAACCGCGACGCTGCCAGAGAAGGCGAAGTCCAAGATGTCGATGCGATGGCTCCACGCAGCGTGCTCAGCCAGCGTCGGTCGCCTTCTTCAGCAGTTGCTCTACGCCTTCTTTTCCGAGGGAGCGTCGAAACCGTACCAGCAGGGATGGGTCACAGGGCCAGCGGTGTTTGTGCCCAGCGTTCCGGGCAAGGCATTGGGCGACGGAGGCTTCAATTTCCTGCCAGGGCATGCGTGAGGCGAGCACGGCCAGCGGGTGGCGCAACTCAATCATCTGGTCCAGGCGGCTGCGGAAGAAATCGTCTGTAGTGGCTGTGTTCATCAACGTCCTCAAAACTCCCAGAAACTGTGCATGATTGAATATCTTTTTGGGAGTTCTGGCTATCGGGTTTCACCCCAGAGGCTCAATTTTCATGCGGGGTGTGGGGGTTTTTCAGGGACGACTCATTCATTCCCGACCGCTACCTCTTGCTCTTGTGCCAGGTGCACCCAGTCCACCACGCCCTCAGCCGGTTGGTAGCCCTGCACCAGTTGCCGCAACAGGCCCTTGATGACTGGTACGTCGTTCAAGCTCACCGCCAACTGCAAGGCTTTGAGATGGTCTTCCAACTCCTGCCAAGACGGGCAGTCTTCATGCGCTTTCATAATGCGGGCGTGCTGGGTCGGCTTTGGGTTGTCGCCTATCAGCAGTTCCTCATAAAGTTTCTCGCCGGGGCGCAACCCGGTGATCTCGATTTCGATATCGCCGTCCGGGTGCATCTCGTCGCGCAGCGTCAGGCCGGATAGTTCCACCATGCGCCGGGCCAGATCGTAAATGCGCACCGGCTGGCCCATGTCCAGCACAAACACGTCACCACCGCCAGCCATGGCGCCAGCCTGAATCACCAACTGTGCCGCCTCCGGGATGGTCATGAAGTAGCGGTTGATGTCCGGGTGTGTAAGCGTGATCGGTCCACCGTTCTTGATCTGTTCGCGAAACAGTGGCACCACCGAGCCACTGGAGCCCAACACATTGCCAAAACGAACCATCGAAAAACAGGTTTGTGCAGAAGAGTCAAGAGCGGCCATGCCTTGCAGCACCATCTCGGCCAGCCGCTTGCTGGCACCCATGATGTTGGTGGGGCGCACCGCCTTGTCGGTGCTGATGAAGACAAAGTTTTGCACACCGTTGCGGGCTGCGGCCTGGGCGCAAATCCAGGTGCCCCAGACATTGTTGCGTACGCCCTCGGCCGGGTTGTGCTCCACCAGCGGCACATGCTTGTAGGCGGCGGCGTGGTACACGGTGTGCGGACGCCAGGTGTCCATGATCTCGTGCATGCGCTCCTCGTGGCCCACCGAGGCAAGCAAGGGCAACAATTCGATCCCCGATGCTGCGCCCGATTGCAACTCCTGATGCGTCTGGTACAGCGCAAATTCACTGATGTCCACCAGCAGCAACGTCTTGGGCTGGCATTTCAGAATTTGGCGGCACAGTTCACTGCCAATGCTGCCGCCGGCACCCGTTACCAGCACCACCTTGTTGTGGATGTTGCGATTGAGCAGCAAGCCGTTGGGTGTAACCGGTTCACGGCCCAACAAGTCTTCAATTTCCAACTCGCGCACATCGCTCATGCTGACCCGTCCCGCGGCCAAGTCGGCCATGCCCGGCAGTGTGCGCACATGAATCGGCGACTTGCGCAATGTTTCCAGTATATGCAGCCGGTGCTGGCGCGACGCTGACGGTATCGCCAGCAGCACGTCGGTAACGCCCAACTCGGGTATCAGTTTGTCCAGATCGGCTGGCCTATAGACCATGCGTCCGTCCAGGCTGTTGCCCCAGAAACGGTCGTCGTCGTCCAGAAAACCCAGTAAGCGGTACTCGCGCGCCCGGGCCAGTGCGGCGGCCAGTTGGCGGCCGGC
>JANXLW010000466.1 GCA_025354965.1 Betaproteobacteria bacterium | reverse complement strand
GATCATGCCGCTGAAAAAGCTCGACGCTGCGCCATTGGGTTTGCCCGGGCGCACGCTCACCGTCATCAAACGCACATTGCGGCCGCGCACGAAGCCCTTGCGCGTGAAGTCGGCGTTCAGTTGCTCGCCAATGAATTTCTGGATGCCGTAGCTGGTTTGCGGTGTGGGCAAAGTTTCATCTTCAATGACCGGCGGGCAGGGCTGCTCGGGCGAGTCGCCAAACACGGCGAGTGAGCTGGCAAATACCAGCATGGGTTTTGTCCCCAGCGCGCGACAGGCCTGCAACAAGCCCAGGGTGGCGGCGAAATTACTGCGCATGCCAAGGTCAAAGTCAGCTTCACATTCTCCGCTGACGGCTGCCGCTAAATGAAAAATAATAGCAGAATATTCATTAACCACGGGGACTTTAGCTGTTTTATCCTCTGAGAGGGACAGAAGTTCATTCAAGTCACCGACCAGGGCCGTGACGCGGCTGTCGGCCAGCAAATCCGCGGGCGGGGCAGCCCGGTCGACCAGTGTGATGCGAGTAATGGCTGCGGGCGCAGCGCCGGCCAAGGACAGTTGTCCTTGTGCCAGCAGCGTACGGGCCAGGCGAACGCCCAGAAATCCGGCTCCGCCGGTGATCACAATGTGCATGGTCAAGGCTCCAAGGGGTTGATTCAACCCTGAAGCTTACCCGCGATCGGATTGGATCGCCCTGGCATGCCACCAGGTCTGGTCCCACCTCAATTGACTTGCCATCATCCTCAGGACCAAGTGACAGTTGCGGTGAACATGTAGCCCGCCCCGTAGACGGTCTTGATGATCTTCGGGATTTGCGGATCGGCTTCGATCTTGCGGCGTATGCGCGATATACGCACATCAATGCTGCGATCCATCGGCGACAGGTCGCGCTGGCTCAGCAGTTGTTCGCGCGTGAGGATTTGGTGTGGCCGCTCGACAAAGGCGCGCAGCACCTGCGTCTCAGCCGTGCCGATGACGTGCTCTGTGCCATCGGGCGCACGCAGGATGTTGGCAGCGCAGTCCAGCGTCCATCCAATGAAGCTGGCATAACGCCGCTGGCTGGCTGCGCTGGCCTGCCCCGCCGCACCTCGGCGCCTCAGGATGCTGCGCACCCGCGCTACCAGCTCACGCGGTTCAAACGGCTTGACGACGTAGTCGTCCGCACCCAGTTCCAGGCCCATCACGCGGTCGATGGTGTGGCTGCGCCCGGTCAGGATCAGAATGCCGCAGTTGGTCACGGCGCCTATTTGCCGGATCAATTCGATGCCGTCGATGTCGGGCAGGCCCAGGTCAACCACACACAGATCGGGCCGCTCGGTCTGCAGCCGGCGCAACACCGATTTCCCGTCACGAAACCACGCCACCGGATGGCCAAACTCTTCCAGCGCGCGCATCACCAGGCGGGCCACGCCTTCATCATCTTCCACCACGTAAATGAGCTGGCGCAAGGCCCCTGGCTCGGTGGCAGAACGCAGGGTAAAACAGGCGCTCATTGCAGCAAATCCGCAAGCTGGCGCTTGGTGAAGGGTTTGGCCAGCAGAGGAATGCCAGGCAAGTCGTCCGAATCAGGTGAATAAGCGCTCATCAGGATGATTTTAGGGACGTAGCCTTGTTGGATCGCGTGGCGTGCCACCTGGCGCCCGTCCACCCCGCCGGGCATCACAATGTCGGACAGCAGCAACTGGATGCCCGAGGTCTGGTCAAGAATTTCCATGGCCTCGCGGCCGTTCTCGGCTTCCAGCACGGCAAAGCCCAGGTCAAGCAAAAGCCGGCGCACCACGCGGCGTACATTGGCATCATCCTCCACCAGCAAGGCAAGGCCTTGGTCCGGTTGAATAGCGGCTTGTTCCGCGCCAGCGAACTGGCCCGCCTGGCGGTCGCCTGCCTCGTAGTCAGACGGCAACCAAAGCGTCACGGTGGTGCCCTTGCCGGGTTCACTGGCGATGTCTACGGCGCCTGCGGATTGGCGGACAAAGCCATAGACCATTGCCATGCCCAAACCGGTTCCCGTGCCCGGGCTCTTGGTGGTGAAAAAGGGTTCAAACACGCGGGCCCGGGTGGCCGCGTCCATGCCGCAGCCGTTGTCGCTCACCTGGACGCACACATAGGAACCGCTGGGCACATGAAGCACGCCAGCCTGTTGGGCGTTCAGTGTCTCGGCCTTGCAGCGTATGGTGATGTCGCCACGGCCTTGCGTGGCGTCGCGGGCGTTGAGAATCAGGTTGACCAGTGCATTTTGCAGCTGGTTGCTGTCCAGTCGGGCGTTCAGCGCGCGAGCGTCAAGATGGATTTTGAGCGTGATGGCTTCAGGAAGCGACCGGCGCACCAGTTTGTCGACGGCGCCGACGGCTTGGTTCACATCCACCACACTGGTCTGAATTGGATGCTTGCGCGAAAACGACAACAGTCCCTTGATCAGTTCGGACCCGCGCCGGGCCGCCTCAATAGCCGGTCCAATGTATTCCGGTACATGCGGCTGGGCGGAGGGTTCGTCGGCCAGTGCCGTCAGGCTGCCCAATATGACCGTCAGGATGTTGTTGAAGTCGTGGGCCAGGCCGCCGGTGAGTTGCCCCAGGGCGTCCATTTTTTGCGCCCGGGCCATCAGCTCGTGCGAGCGGCGCTGGTCGGTGATGTCGAAGGTCAGCTCGAAGCAGCCCGCAACCGATCCGTCTGCGGCAACTTCCGGGATCAGCGAAGTCCGCGCCACCAGATTGCGGCCATCCACGGAGCGCAAGTCATACTCAAATGTCACTGCTTCGCCGCGATTGGCCTGCATCACATGCGGCCTGATCCGCTGGTAGGTGTCGGTGCCGAGAAATTCCCGCGCGCTCACCGCTTGGGGATGGGCCGGATCCAGGCCAAACCAGTCCTGGTAACCCCGATTGATGTAATGGTATCTGTGGTCGCTGCCGACATAAGCCACCAGCGCGGGGATCGAGTCGGTGATCAGCCGCATTTGCTGCTCGCTGCGGCGCAGGGACGCCGTGCGCTCGGCCACGCGTGACTCCAGCATAAGGTTGTGTTCGCGAATCAGGCGCTCGGAGCGGCGCTGCTCGGTGACATCCGAGTACAGCGTGACGAATCCATGGTTGGGCACCGGCACACCGCGCACCCGCAGCACGGTTCCATTGGGCCGGATGCGCTCGATGTCATGCGCCGAAAAGACGCGGGCGGCTTTCACACGCTCGTTGACTTGCTGTGTGACGTCACCATCGCCGTACTCGCCGCGCGCCGCGTTGAAGCGGATGAAGCTTTCAAACGGCGCACCCACGTAGCCCATCTGCTGCGGGAAGTCGAGCAGCCGCAGGAAGGTCTGGTTCCAGGCCACCATGCAGAGGTTCTCGTCGATCAAGGTGAACCCCTGGTCAATCAGGTCCAGACCGGCCTGAAGGGACTCGTAACGTTTGAGGCTGTCAGTCGTGGGCATCGTGGCCTGCAGAGGCAGACGGCCGGGGTTGGCAACGGGGTCAATATCCATCGGCGGATTTTAGGAGTGTGAAGAGGGGCAAGGGCTGCCCGCAATCATTCGTCACATTTGCGCAGGATTGTTGAAAACATCTTTGTTGATGATTCGCTCCATACAAATAGCGCCTCTTTGCGATGTGTACTGCACCAGGTACGCGGCGACGGGTGCCAGGAGCCTGCCATGAGCCACAACCATCCCTACCAGCTGGGCTTGGACAAGAATGCTGCCAACTTCGTGGCGCTGTCGCCCTTGAGCTTCATCGAGCGCACCGCCATGGTGTATCCGGACCGTTTGGCGATGATCTACGGTGCGCAACGCCAGACCTGGGCGCAAACCTACGCCCGCTGCCGCCAACTGGCGCACGCCCTGACCGGCAGAGGCATTGGCGTCGGCGACACCGTGGCCGTCATGCTGCCCAATGTGCCGGCCATGCTTGAAGCCCACTTTGGCGTTCCGATGTCAGGCGCGGTGCTCAACACGCTGAACACGCGGTTGGATGCCGAAGCCATCGCCTTTATGTTGCAGCATGGCGAAGCCAAAGTGCTGTTGACCGACCGCGAGTTTTCCGCCGTGGTTCAGAAAGCCCTGGCCATGCTGGGCGACAAGCGCCCGTTCGTCATTGAAGTCGAAGACGACGAAGCGCCCGCTGGCCAAGCCATGGGGGAAATCAGCTACGAAAGTTTCATTGCCCAGGGCAACGCGACGTATGAATGGAAGCTGCCGAACGACGAGTGGGATGCCATTGCCCTGAACTACACCTCGGGCACCACCGGCAACCCCAAAGGGGTGGTCACCCACCACCGTGGCGCTTACCTCAACGCGGCCAGCAATGTCATTTCATGGCAGTTGCCGCACCACGCGACCTACTTGTGGACATTGCCGATGTTCCACTGCAATGGCTGGTGTTTCCCCTGGACCATCGCCTTGATTGCAGGCACCAGTGTCTTCCTGCGCCGGGTTGATCCGGCCCTAATATTCCCGCTGATCCGCGAGCATCACATCACCCATATGTGTGGTGCGCCGATTGTTTACAGCATGCTGATCAATGCGCACTTGTCACTGCGCGAGGGCATTGAACACACCATCAACGGACTGATTGCTGGCGCTGCGCCACCGGCAGCAGTGATTGAAGGCTGTGAGGCCGCAGGCATAGCCCTCACACACGTCTACGGTTTGACCGAGGTTTATGGCCCGGCTGCGGTGTGCGCCAAGCAGGATTCCTGGGCGGCGCTGCCATCCGAAGAACGTGCCCGCCTCAATGGCCGGCAAGGGGTGCCTTATCCCTTGCAGCAGGCCGTGGCCGTGCTCGATCCTGAAACCATGCAGCCGGTGCCTGCTGACGGCGAGACCATGGGCGAAATATTTTTCCGCGGCAATGTGGTGATGAAGGGATATCTCAAGAACCCGACAGCCACTGAAGAGGCTTTTGCCGGTGGCTGGTTTCACACTGGTGACCTGGCCGTGATGCAACCGGATGGTTACGTCAAGATCAAGGACCGCAGCAAGGACATCATCATTTCGGGCGGTGAAAACATATCGTCTATTGAGGTTGAAGATGCCCTGCACCGCCACCCGGCCGTGATGCTGGCGGCAGTGGTGGCCCAGCCCGACGCGAAGTGGGGCGAAGTGCCCTGCGCCTTTGTGGAATTGAAAGCCGATGCCCAGGCGACTGAGGCGGAAGTCATCGAGTTCTGCCGCAATCTGCTGGCGCGTTTCAAGGTGCCCAAGCGGGTTCTGTTTTGCACGCTGCCCAAGACGTCGACCGGCAAGATCCAGAAGTTCCTGCTTCGTGATCAGGTCAAGTCAAGCACCGCGATTGAATGAGATCGAATGACCTCAAACGCAAGGAACCTCATGTCCAGTGACATCATTCTCCAGACCCAGGGTCTGACCAAAGAGTTTCTCGGCTTCGCCGCCGTCTCGGGGGTTGACCTGCAAATCCGGCGCGGCAGCATCCATGCGCTGATCGGTCCCAATGGGGCTGGAAAGACCACGGTCTTCAACCTCTTGACCAAGTTTCACCCGCCATCTTCAGGCACGATCCAGTTCAACGGCATCGACATCACGCGCGAAAGCCAGGTGCAGGTGGCGCGTCGCGGCATGATCCGGTCATTCCAGATTTCGGCCACGTTTTCGCACCTCACCGCGCTTGAAAATGTGCGTGTTGCCTTGCAGCGCAAACGCAGCGACTCGTTCAATTTCTGGTCGTCCGAGAAACGCCTTGACGAGCTGAACGGCCAGGCCATGGCCTTGCTGGAGTCAGTTGACCTGGCAAGTTTTGCCGACACCGTCGCCGTGGAAATGCCCTACGGTCGAAAACGCGCGCTGGAGATCGCAACCACGCTGGCGCTCGACCCGGAATTGATGCTGCTGGACGAACCCACCCAGGGCATGGGCCACGAAGACGTAGGCCGCGTCGTGGACTTGATCCGCAAGGTGTCGAAAAACCGCACCATTTTGATGGTCGAACACAACCTGTCGGTGGTTGAAACCCTGTGCGACCGTCTGACTGTGTTGCAGCGGGGCAGTGTGCTGGCCGAGGGCGATTACGCCACTGTGTCAAAAGACCCCCGTGTCCTCGAAGCCTATGTAGGAGTTGAAGCATGAGCAGCACTGTCAATTCCCCCGGCGGCGAAGTGCTGCGCGTCAGCAACTTGCATGCTTTTTACGGCGAATCACACATCCTTCATGGTGTTGATCTTCACGTCAACCGGGGAGAACTGGTGACCCTGCTGGGACGTAATGGGTCGGGCCGGTCTACCACTCTCAAGGCCATTTTGGGACTGGTCGGACGCCGCACCGGTTCCATCCAATACAACGGCACCGAAATCACGGCCATGGCGCCGCACCACATCGCGCGGCTTGGCGTGGGGTTCTGCCCGGAAGAGCGAGGCATCTTTGCAGGTTTGTCCACTGAAGAAAACCTGATGCTGCCACCTGTGGTGGCCCCAGGCGGCATGACGCTTGAAGAAATTTACGGCATTTTCCCCAACCTGCATGAGCGGCGTCACAGCCCCGGCACGCGCCTGTCGGGCGGCGAACAACAGATGCTGGCCATGGCGCGTATTTTGCGCACGGGTGCCAAGGTTCTTCTGCTTGATGAGATCACCGAAGGCCTGGCCCCGGTCATCGTCAAGAAGCTGGGTGAAGTGATTCGTCTGCTGAAATCCCGTGGTTACACCATCGTGCTGGTGGAGCAGAACTTCCGTTTTGCCGCACCCTTGGCAGATCGCCATTACGTGCTGGAGCATGGCCACGTGATCATGACGGTGCAACCCCACGAGCTGGCTGCCAAGACTGACGAATTGCATGAGCTGCTGGGTGTTTGACCTGACCTTCCATTTTTTACCGTTTCGGTTCCCTTTCCGTTCTGTTCGTTTCTTTTACTCAGGAGATTTTTAATGAAACTCAAACAAATCGCCCAGGCCGTCAGCCTGTCTTTGCTGGTGGCCGGTGCGGCCCAGGCGCAAATTTCAGACGGTGTGGTCAAGATCGGTGTACTGACCGACCTGTCGGGCCTTTACTCTGACGTGGCTGGCACGGGTGCGGTCATCGCCACCAAGATGGCCATTGACGACTTTATTGCCAATGAAAAGCCCACCTTCAAAGTTGAAATGGTCTCAGCCGACCACCAGAACAAAGGTGACATTGCTGCCAACAAGGCGCGTGAATGGTTTGAGAAGGACAAAGTCGATGTGGCGACTGAATTGGTGACCACCTCGGTAGGCCTGGCCGTTCAGAAAATTGCCAAGGAAAAAAACAAGATTGCCTTGATCTCCGGTGCGGCCTCTACCGCCATCACGAATGAGAACTGCAATGACGTCACTGTGCATTGGACCTATGACACGTATGCCGTGGCCAACGGCACGGCCAAGGCCGTCACGCAGGGTGGCGGCAAGAAGTGGTTCTTCCTGACGGCTGACTACGCTTTCGGCCACGCGCTCGAAAAAGACGCGAGTGATGTCGTCAAAGCCAACGGCGGCGAAGTGCTGGGCGCGGTGCGTCACCCTTTCCCCGGCAGTGATTTTTCGTCCTTCCTGTTGAAGGCGCAGTCTTCCGGTGCCCAGATCATTGGCCTGGCCAATGCGGGTGGCGACACCATCAACTCGATCAAACAGGCGGCAGAGTTTGGCATCACCCCCAAGCAGTCGCTGGCTGGCCTGCTGATGTTCGTCACCGACGTGCATTCACTGGGTCTTAAAAATACCCAGGGCATGTTTTTGACCGAAGGTTTCTACTGGGACTTGAATGAAGAAACCCGCGCCTGGTCGAAACGCTTCTTCGCCCTGCACAAGCGCATGCCCACCATGGTGCAGGCGGGCCAGTATTCGTCCACCATGCATTACCTCAAAGCCGTCAAAGCCATCAACAGTGATGACACGGCCAAAGTCATGACGCAGATGAAGAAGACGCCTGTGAATGATTTTTTCGCCAAGAACGGCAAGATTCGTGAAGACGGCCGCATGGTGCATGACATGTACCTGTTGCAAGTCAAGAAGCCGTCGGAGTCCAAGACGCCTTGGGATTACTACAACGTGAAGGCCACGATTCCAGCAGCCGAGGCCTTCCAGCCGCTGTCGGCATCGCGTTGCGCGTTGATCAAGAAGTAATCGGTCGATATCACCATCCCGGGGTTGGTGCGCCACTCCGGGGTTCTCATCTTCAGGTAGGGGGCTCACGCCATGGAAATATTCGGCATCTCGTCACAGGCATTTTTTGGCCAGTTGTTGCTGGGCCTCATCAATGGCTCGTTTTATGCCGTGCTGAGCCTGGGGTTGGCCATTATTTTTGGCCTGCTCAACATCATCAACTTCGCGCACGGCGCGCAGTACATGGTGGGGGCGTTTATTGCCTGGCTGGGCTTGACCTACCTGGGGATCAACTACTGGGCTTCGCTGTTATTGGCACCCCTGGTCATTGGCCTCGTTGCAGCGGTGATTGAGCGCACCATGCTCAAGCACCTCTACAAGCTGGACCATTTGTACAGCCTGCTGCTGACCTTTGGGCTGGCGCTGATTGCCGAAGGTGTGTTCAAAAATTTCTTTGGTGTTTCGGGCGAATCTTACGAAGTGCCCGAATTGCTGCAGGGCGGCATGAACCTCGGCTTCATGTTCCTGCCGATCTACCGGGCCTGGGTGGTGGTGGCGTCGCTCACCGTCTGCCTGACCGCCTGGTATGTGATCGAGAGAACACCTTTGGGCGCGACGCTGCGCGCTGCCACCCAGCGGCCAGATTTGGTGCAGGCGCTGGGCATCAATGTGCCGGTGCTGATCACGTCCACCTACGCCGCCGGTGCAGCGTTGGCGGCGTTTGCCGGTGTGCTGGCGGCGCCCATCGTCCAGGTCAACCCGGTTATGGGTTCCAACCTCATCATCATCGTGTTTGCCGTGGTGGTCATTGGCGGCATGGGTTCCATTCTGGGGTCTATCCTGACCGGCCTGGGCCTCGGCGTGATTGAAGGCCTGACCAAGGTGGTCTACCCCGAAGCGTCTGCCGTCGTGATCTTTTTGATCATGGTGCTGGTGCTGCTCGTCAAACCCGCTGGGTTGTTTGGCAAACAAGCTTAATTTCGACACGATCGGACCATCATGAAATCTGTTGTCTCCTCTGGCCGGCAAGACCGCACTGTCTGGTTGTTTGCTGCCCTGGTTGTGCTGGGCTCGATTGCGCCCTTTGTGTTCTACCCGACCTTGCTGATGAAGCTGCTGTGTTTTGCGCTATTTGCCTGCGCTTTCAATTTGCTGCTGGGCTTTGCGGGCCTGCTGTCGTTCGGCCACGCCGCTTTTTTTGGGGGATCGGCCTACATCACCGGATATCTGTGCCGCGACATGGGGCTCACACCCGAATTGGGCCTGCTGGCCGGTGCCGTCTTTGGCGGGGCGTTGGGGGCTGTGTTTGGCTTGATCGCCATCCGCAGGGCCGGCATTTACTTTGCCATGATCACGCTGGGTCTGGCGCAGATCATTTTTTTCCTCGCGCTTCAGATGAAGTTCACCGGGGGTGAGGACGGCATGCAGGGCATCCCGCGCGGCAAGTTGTTTGGGGTGTTTGACCTGACCGACAACATTGCCATGTACTTCTTTGTATTCGCCGTTTTTTTGGGCGGCTTCTGGCTGATCTACCGCACCATTCATTCACCTTTCGGCCAGATTCTGAAGGCGATTCGCGACAACGAACCGCGGGCTATCTCCCTGGGTTATGACGTCAACCGCTTCAAGCTGCTGGCCTTTGTGATTTCGGCCGCGCTCACCAGCCTGGCCGGTGCCACCAAATCCTTGGTGTTTCAACTGGCGTCGCTGGGCGACGTGCATTGGCACACTTCGGGTGACGTCATTTTGATGACATTGCTCGGCGGCTTGGGCACCATCCTCGGACCGGTCGCGGGTGCCATCACCATCGTTGGTCTGGAGAACCTGCTGGCCGACAAAGTGGGCTCCTGGGTGGCGGTGATCATGGGTTTGATCTTTGTCGTCTGTGTGCTGCTTTTCCGTCGCGGATTGGTGGGTGAGTTGGGTGCGCTGTTGAACAAAACCGGTCTCAAGAAGGTGGGCGTACAACCATGAACGATCAATACGGGTACGACATTGAAGACCTGAAGGTCGGCATGTCCGCCAGTTTTGCCAAGACCATCACCGAGGCCGACATTGTTCTGTTTGCGGGCGTGTCGGGCGACAACAATGCCGTTCACACCAATGAAGAATTTGCCGCCACCACCGCTTTTGGCGGACGCATCGCCCACGGGTTTTTGACTGCCAGCGTGATATCCGCCGCAGTGGCCAACCGCTTGCCGGGGCCGGGCACGGTCTACCTGGGCCAGCAGTTGCGATTTCGGGCGCCTGTGCGTCCGGGAGACACGGTTCAGGCCATGGTGACAGTCAAGTCGATAGACCTGGCGAAAGCCAGAGCTGTGCTGGACACGGTATGCCGGGTTCGTGATGTCGTGGTCATCGACGGTGAGGCGACGGTGATGACCAGTTCGTCGGTGCGCCGCAATGCGCTGCTTGAGGTAGCGCAGATGGCCAAATAGCCATAGCATTTTTGCACTTTCAATTCAGTCAAGACCTTTGGTCTGACAATTCCTCAGGAGCAGCCCATGAGTTACCAAGCCCCCGTCAAAGACATGTTGTTTGTCATGGAGGAACTGGCCGGCCTCCACAATGTGACAAAACTTCCAGGTTTTGAAGATTACGGAATTGAGACGGCACAGGCGGTGCTGGAAGAGTCAGCCAAATTCTGTGAAGGCGTCGTGGCGCCGCTGAATTGGGAGGGTGACAAGAACCCGTCAAGCTGGCAGGCTGGGGTGGTCACTACCACGCCGGGTTTCAAGCAGGCGTTTGCGCAGTTCGTTGAGGGTGGCTGGCAGGGTGTGATCCACCCCACCGAATTTGGCGGCCAGGGCTTTCCCAAGCTGATTGCCACTGGCTGCACAGAGATGCTGCATGCGGCCAATATGTCATTTGCGCTGTGCCCGATGTTGACCGACGGCGCAATTGAAGCGCTGTTGACAGCGGCCAGCCCGGCATTGCGCCAGAAGTTTGCCCCGCAGTTGATTTCAGGTCAATGGACGGGCACCATGAACCTTACCGAGCCGCAGGCTGGCTCTGACCTTGCCGCTGTGCGCACCCGCGCAGAGCCCCAGGCAGATGGCAGCTACAAAGTCTTTGGCACCAAGATCTTCATCACCTACGGCGAACACGATATGGCCGAGAACATCGTGCACTTGGTGCTGGCCCGTGTCGCGGGTGCGCCCGAAGGCGTCAAAGGTATCTCGCTGTTTGTCGTATCCAAGTTTCTGGTCAACGAAGATGGGTCCCTGGGTGCCCGCAATGACGCCTGGTGTGTCTCGATCGAGCACAAGTTGGGAATCAAGGCGTCGCCCACTGCGGTACTGCAATTTGGAGATCACGGCGGCGCTGAAGCTTATCTGGTTGGCGAAGAAAATCGCGGCCTGGAATACATGTTCATCATGATGAATGCCGCCCGCTTTGCGGTCGGCATGCAGGGTGTGGCGGTTTCTGACCGCGCCTACCAGAAGGCCGTGCGTTTTGCCAACGAGCGCACGCAAAGCCGCGACCTGGCGGGCTCGGCCGGCCCCGTGGCCATCATCCATCACCCTGATGTGAAGCGCATGTTGCTGACCATGCGGGCCTACACCGAAGGGGCCAGGGCATTGGCCTATGTGGCAGCTGCCGCCAGCGATGCCGCCCACGCGTCCCCTGACGAGGCGACCCGCAAACAAAACCAGACTGTCTATGATTATCTGGTGCCGGTGGTCAAGGGCTTTGCCACCGAGATGTCGATCGAAGTCACCAGCCTGGGCGTGCAGGTGCATGGCGGCATGGGTTACATCGAAGAAACGGGCGCCGCCCAGCATTTTCGCGACGCCCGTATTTTGACGATTTACGAGGGCACAACCGCCATCCAGGCCAATGACATGGTGGGCCGTAAAACCGTGCGTGACAGCGGTGCTGTTGCCAAAGCCATCTGTGCGCAGATTGCGGTGACTGAACAGGATCTGGCCGCGCACGGGCCAGGGGACTGCGCCGTGATGCGCCAGGCCTTGGAGGCCGGTCGCCATGCGCTGGAATCCACGGTTGATTACGTGGTGGCCAACGCCAAGACCGATGCCAAGGCCGTCTACGCGGGGGCTGTCAATTACCTCAAGCTCGCCGGCATTGTTTTGTGCGGCTGGCAAATGGCCCGCGCCATGATGGTCGCGCTGGACAAAAAGGAAACCGACCAGCGCTTCTACGGGGCCAAGCTCGCAACGGCCCGCTTTTACGCAGAGGCCATTCTTCCGCAGGCTGCTGCGCTGGCCGCAGCGGTCATCAGTTCCGGTGGCACGGTGAACAGCATGTCGCCCGACATGTTTTAAGCCTCACATACCCGCATAATTGGGCCCGCCGCCGCCCTCGGGCGTGACCCAGACGATGTTCTGCGTCGGGTCCTTAATGTCGCAGGTTTTGCAATGCACACAGTTCTGCGCATTGATCTGCAGACGATCTGTGTTGTCGTCATTCTTGACAAACTCGTAGACGCCGGCTGGGCAATACCGTGCCTCTGGCCCGGCGAATTTGGCCAGGTTGATGTTCACTGGGACACGGGCATCCTTCAAGGTCAAATGGGCCGGTTGCTGCTCTTCATGGTTGGTGTTGCTGATGAACACACTGCTCAAGCGGTCAAAGGTCAGCTTGCCATCGGGCTTGGGGTAGTCGATGGGTTTGCACTCGGATGCTGGCTTGAG